>NZ_CP009227.1:2407170-2708067 GCF_000775995.1 Treponema sp. OMZ 838
TACCGGTAAAGAGACCGTTGCGATGGTTGTTGAGGTAACAAAGGTAGTAACGGAGCAATCCGAGAGTCTTCTCGATGCTATTACGGTTATTCAGAATACGGCAAGCCAAACAAACCTTCTCGCGATGAATGCTGCAATTGAGGCAGCCCATGCGGGGGAAGCGGGAAAAGGGTTTGCAGTCGTCGCCGATGAGATACGAAAACTGGCTGAGGAATCGGGTGCTCAAGGTACAAGTATTACTAAGGTTTTGGAAGAACTTAAACATAAGATCGAAAGTCTTAATGGTGCAGGACCGCTGGTAGCGGAGCAATTTGAAAAAATCAGTGCTATGATGGACTTTATCTATCGACAGGAAGACGGCATGATCCGTACCATGAAGGAACAAATGCAGGGCGGTGAAGACGTCTTGAATGTGATTAGTGAAGTGAATGCCATAACATCGAAGGTTAAAGCCGATTCAAATAACATACTTTCCGAAGCTACCGATATTTCAGCCGGTATCAAAAAACTTGCCAACCTGTCTGAGATTATTACACAAAGCATGGCTGAAATGGCGTCCGGAATAGCGGAAGTCAACAATGCAATGCAAGAAGTAAATACTATCGCGATGAATAATCAGAAAAATGCGGCCAACGTTACCGGAGAAATTGGAAAGTTCAAGGTATAAGCAGTATGGGAACCTCTAAAAGACTCAGCTTTTTAGAGGTTTTGTTGAGATTTTTTTGCCCGTTTATCTAAAACGGGTATTCTCAGACAATTTCCAACCGGTAGCGTAAGGAGCATAACATGGGAAGTTTCTTTATAGCATTTAATGCAGTTATGCCGGTCGTTCTCTTAGTTGTTTTCGGCTATTTTCTCAAACAACAAGGGTATTTCAGCAAGACAACGATTGCCCAATTAAATAAGCTCTGCTTTGACTTACTTTTACCGATCGTAACCTTTAATAATATTAGAAAGACAAATTTAAATGAAGTTTTCGATTTGCGCTTCGTTCTGTATGCCGCAGGAAGTATTTTAGTCGCTATCTTTCTGCTTATTATCATTGTTCCCTTATTTGAGAAAGATAAAAAAAAGCAAGGCGTTATGATTCAGGGGACATTCAGAAGTAATTTTGTGATGCTTGGGATTCCCCTTTCTTCTTATATTGCAGGAGAAAACAGCGCGATCTTGGCATCGATGCTTATTATGGTTGTTGTTCCCATCTTCAATGCTGCAGCCGTTGTTATATTTTCAATCTATGGCGGATGCGCCGTCAACAAAAAGAAGCTGATACGAGATGTATTAAAAAATCACATGGTCATTGCCTCTCTTTTAGGAATTATGATGTCCTTGCTGCATCCTCCTATTCCCCATTTTTTCAATAAATCGTTGACGGATATCGGCAAAGTAGGCAGTGTATTTCCCATTATCGTACTGGGTGCAATGCTCGATTTTTCAAAAGTTTCGGCAAATTTTAAAAATCTGTTGATTACCGTTGCAGGCAAGCTCATCGGTATGCCGTTGATCTTTATTACGCCGGCTGTTTATCTTGGATTTCGAGCCAATGAGATTGTAGCGCTTATCGCCCTTTACGGTTCTCCTACGGCTGTTATTTCAGCGGTTATGGCTGAACAACTTGGCTGTGATCATGAACTCGCTGCTCAAGTCGTTATTTTCTCAACGGTACTATCGTGTATCACTATTTTCGGGATAGTCTTTGTACTGAGCTTTTTGAAGGTGATATAGGCTTCCCCTCATCAGTTACCACATGATCCGCATGAGCCGCAGGTATTGCACGGACTGCCGGTAAGCGGTGAGTGCGTACCGAAGACCTGCCGTTCAAAGGCTTGTCCCGTCGGTGTTATTGCTAAACCTCCTTGGGCCGTTTCACGAAGCGATGCCGGAAGTCCGTCGCCGACCCGTTTGAGGGACTCGATGGTTTCATCCACGGGAATTGCGCTTTTAATACCTGCAAGTGCCAGCTCTGCAGCGGTAAAGGCAAGTGTAACGCCGGAAGCATTCCGTTTAATGCAAGGAATTTCTACCAAGCCGGCAACGGGATCGCATACCAATCCCAAAATACACTTGAGGGTTATCGCTACGGCATGAGCCGCCATCTCCGGTGTGCCGCCTAAGAGTTCCACAATGCACGCTGCTGCCATCGCGGAAGCGGTGCCGCATTCAGCTTGGCATCCGCCTGAAGCGCCCGCAATCGACGCCTTGTTTGCAACAACCATACCGACAGCTCCTGCAGTAAACAGCGACAGCACTACTTCTTTCTGCGGAATACCGTGTACTTTTAGCAAGGCGCCCAATGCGCCGGGAAGAATACCGCAGGAACCGGCTGTGGGAGTTGCAACAATTTTTCCCATCGCGGCGTTTATTTCGGATACTGCCATTGCCATCTGAATAGCGTTTGACATAAGATCCCCGCAAAGGTGTTTACCTTCCGCAATCGTCTGTTTTAATCGGTATGCATCTCCACCGGTTAATCCGCTGGTCGATTTAACCCCCGGTTTGCTGCCGTTTTCGATTGCTTCCAGCATGGCTGTCAAGTTTTCTTCCATCCGCCTAATCAACGCTTCTTCCGGCTGTTCAAGCTGTGCTGATTGATCTTCTAATACAATCTCTCTGATACGTTTATGCTGCGCTTCCGCTGTTTTATATAATTCGTTGATTGATTCATAACTAAGCATAGAGGACTCCGTTTAAAATGGTCTAACAAAAATCACCTTGGTAACACCGGGTATTTTTTTGATAGCGGCTTGCAAATCTTCTCCAAGGGAGCGTCCGTCAATCTGTAATGTCATGATTGCCGTTCCACCCTTTTTGTCCCGTGCAAGATTGAATTTGTAGACATTGAGTTTATACTGTGCCATCAGTGCAGTTACGGCGGCGATCATTCCCGGTATGTCATTGTGTACGACGATAATCGTTGGGGATTGACCGGTGATTTTTACCTCTCTGCCGTCTATGTGGGTAATAACAATGTTGCCGCCGCCGATGGATGCTCCCTGCACACACACGGTTTTGCCGCTTGCATCGGTTAAGGTGATTTCCGCTGTATTCGGATGAGCGTCGGGAATGACCGTCGGCTCAAAAGTAATAGAAAGACCGGTTTCTTTGGCAATTTGTAAGCTCCTTTTGATACGCTCATCATCGGTCTGCATACCCATAATTCCGGCTGCCAGTGCCCTGTCGGTTCCGTGCCCTTTGTATGTCTGCGCAAAAGAGCCGTGCAGCCTGATATATGCCTTTACTGCTGGGGCGCCGAGCAGTAGCCTGCTCATTAAGCCGATTCGTACCGCCCCTGCCGTATGAGAACTGGAAGGGCCGATCATGATGGGGCCGATTATATCAAATACATTCATCGCATCATCCTTCTTTTGTTTATTAAACCTGTTCGGAAACTTCCGTTTCGGGACAGGTTTATTATAACCGAGAATATATAATAAAAAAAGTCCTGATTCTGTTTGTGCTGTGCATGATAGAACGGCGGAACAGGCAGAACAATACCCTTTAATAAGCTGTAAAGGTGCGGTATAATGAAATATCTGAAAGTTTTTATAGGAGATATGATAAAAAACATCGCCTAAAATTGCGTCGATGCTTTTTATCGCAAGTTTGCGGTGCAAACTTGATTATTTATATGTGCGCGCATTACGCGCGCACGACTAAAAACTTTTGTAGGAGAAGGTATGCGTAGATATTTTATTGCAGGTAACTGGAAAATGCACAAAACAAAGGGAGAAGCCGTAGATTTGGCAAAAGGTGTGGTAGAGGCTGTCAAAGGCGGAAAGCACAAATACATGATTGCTCCTTCCTTTACCGCCCTTGATGCCGTTTCTCAGGTAGTAAAAGGGACGAATATTTTGCTTGGTGCGCAGAATATGAGTACTGATGAGCAAGGCGCTCATACCGGAGAAGTGTCCGTATTGCAGCTTAAAGACCTTGGTGTACAGGTTGTTATTCTCGGCCATTCGGAACGGCGTCATATTTACGGCGAAACCGATACGATGATCAACAAAAAGGTTCGGCTTGCATTGCAGCACGGGCTTGAAGTGATCCTTTGCATCGGCGAATTGCTGGAAGAACGCGAAGCAGGTCATGCGGAATCTGTTTGTGCGTCACAAACCGAAAAAGGATTGGAAGGCGTAACCGCGCAAGAACTGGCACGGGTAACCATTGCGTATGAGCCGGTCTGGGCAATCGGTACCGGAAAAACGGCGACCCCGGAGGATGCCGATGCGATTCATGCACATATCAGATCCGTCATTGCGAAGCTATACGGAAAGGCTGCTGCCGATGCAATGGTCATTCAGTATGGCGGTTCGATGAAGGCTGAAAATGCCAAGGCCTTACTTGCAAAAGAAAATATCGACGGAGGCTTAATCGGCGGTGCCGCACTTAAAGCAGACACCTTTGCTCCGATCGCTCTATGTGAATAACGCGGAACAAGGCAACCGTACCGCTACTATTTTCAAACGGTTGCTTTCTTTTTCATTCGAAATTTTGTTAAAAATTTCGAATGGTTTATTTTAGAAGAAGGGCAACCGCATCAGGTAGGATAGATAAAAATCGCGGAAAAATTGAGACTATGAGACCATTTGAACCGCGAAGAGGTTCAACTCTGGTCGAATAGTCTCAATTTTTCCGCGGGCTTGTTAAAAAAAAGCCTGATGCGGTTGCCCTGAACAGTTGATATTGCAAAGAACGATTTTTCCGTATATACTAAACTTGTTTATTACTTTATAGGAGGATCTATAATGAACAAGAAAATACTTGCGCTGTGCGCATTTATGTTGCTCGCTGTTGTCCTGTCTGCGCAGACCATACAGCCTAAAAAGCAAAAAATAAAGGTTGAAGGGCGTGCAAATGCCAACCTTTATATGACCGAAATTTATAAGACCGACAACTGGGCGGAATACTATTGCGTATATGAAGAAGATAAGAACACTTTTGACGAAAATGAAGCTGAAAAGGTCATGTATGAATTCTTTTCAAATTACAAACGGGATAAAGGTTTTTCTTCCGTCGAAGTTGAAGATTTGAAAGGCGCTACCACCGGTAAGACAGTAACAACGATGGAAAAACGCGTTATTTTCCGTCACGTAAACAAACGGTAAACAGACGAAAACCTCTAAAACTGTGAGGTTTTAGAGGTTGCCTTTAGCCTTATGTGCATTTAGAGTGCTTTTATAGTGTGATTAATGAACTTTTGAAACGCTGATTGATCCTGCAATGGGTTAATCGGCGTTTTCTTTTACGGAGGTACAATAGAATGAAACCTACATTATTGGTTTTAGCAGGAGGAATGGGGAGCCGTTACGGCGGTGTTAAGCAAATAGATGCGGTGGGGATGCATAATGAAACATTACTGGATTATGCAGTTTATGATGCTATGCATAACGGTTTCGGAAAAGTAGTATTTGTTATTCGAAAAGATATTGAAACCGATTTCCGCGCCCGTTTATTTGACCGGATTGCGCGTAATTGTGATGCAGAATACCTGTTTCAATCCATTGATTCACTGATCGATCCTAAAGAACTCCCGCAAACGGTAAACCGTAAAAAACCGTGGGGTACCATTCACGCCGTACTGTGTGCGGAGAATTCCATTAAAACGCCCTTTGCCATTATCAATGCAGACGACTATTACGGACGCAAGGCATATAAAACGATGGCTGAGCATTTATCGGTATTGGATACTCATTCTCCCAATCATGCGATGGTCGGTTATATTCTGGAGAATACGATGAGCGAATCCGGTTCCGTATCTCGGGGAGTATGCAACGTTGAGAACGGAATGCTGGTTTCTATGAAGGAACATACCAAGATTTCTTACGGTGAAGAAAACGGTAAACGGGTAATACTTTCTCAGCTTGAAAATGGAGTAATACATCTGACCGGCAAAGAAACCGTTTCTATGAATCTCTTCGGCTTTAGTCTGAAAGCATTTGAAGGTTTCCATGCATTCTTTGAAGAGTTTATTAAAAAGAATATCGCAAGCGAAAAAGCCGAATGCCTCTTACCGGAAGGAGCGAGTATGCTGGTTACGAAGGGGCTCGGTACAATCAAATGTTATACCACCGATGAACGCTGGTTCGGTATGACCTATCCCGAAGATCGCGAAATCGTGAAAAAAGAAATAGCGCAAAAAATTACAGAAAACTATTATCCCGAATTCTTGTGGAAATAAAATAAGTTTAAATATTGATCGTATTTAAACCGATTTTCTTAACACTTTTGTAAGTTATTGTTTTATAATAACTTACAAAAGCGTTTTTTTATTTCATGTTGATGTGTTATGTTATTTTTCTTACAACCGGAGATATCGGAAACGATTTTTCTACGGATTTGTATATAAAAATATGTGCAGATGTTCAGCTTTCGGTATGCCGATATTGCTGCAGTAACTCAAGCTCTCTCCAATAAATATTACCACCATAAGTAACTTGCTGTTGACAGTATTAAATAAACGAGCTATGGTAGACACCTACGGCGGTGTATATGGTAGAGTTGAAAAATCTTAATAAAACATATTATCTTGCGAACCACACGGTTGAAGCAATTAAAGATGTATCGCTTACTGTAAATGACGGTGAGGTCTTCGGTGTTATCGGTTATTCCGGAGCCGGAAAGTCCTCCCTGGTGCGGTGTATCAACTTGCTCGAAGTGCCGGACAGCGGAACGATTACGGTAAACGGTACTGCCGTTACATGGGAAGAAAACGGAGCCTTTAAGCGTCTTTCAAACCATGATATGAAACAGGTACGGAAAAAGATAGGTATGATTTTTCAGCATTTTAATTTGCTGGATCGGTCTACCGTTTTTGATAATATTGCATATCCGCTCAAGTATTCGGGATTGTCTAAGGAACGAATACGGGATCGTGTACATGAGTTACTCGAACTGGTCGATCTTACCGATAAAATACGGGCATATCCCGCTCAACTGTCGGGCGGACAGAAACAACGGGTTGCTATTGCCCGCGCCCTTGCCAATAATCCGAGTTTACTGCTTTCGGATGAGGCAACGAGCGCCCTCGATCCTGAAGCAACCGAATCGATTTTAAGCCTGCTAAAAACGCTGAATAAAAAGCTGAATCTTACCATTATCCTTATTACCCATGAAATGGCGGTGATTAAATCTATTTGTCATAAAGTTGCCGTGATGGAAAAAGGAAGGGTTGTTGAACAGGGTGATGTATATTCCATTTTTGCAGCGCCTGAGCAAGATATCACGCGAAAATTCATTGCTTCTCAGTCATCCCTTTCTAAAATCGGAGCCATTGCATCTTCCGCTCACCGCCTGATCGACACCGGTGCCGGCAGCCGCTTGGTTAGATTGCAGTTTGAAAAAGATGTTGTCGGAGATGCGCTGATCTCTGAAGTGTCTCGAAAATACAATGTAAATCTCAGTATTGTACTTGCGAATGTTGACCTTATTCAGGGTGTACCGCTTGGAGGCATCGTTGCGGTTATACAGGGCGACACATCAAATGTCGATAACGCACTTACCTATTTTCGCAGTAAAAATGTCAAAATATTTGAATATGCAAAAACTGATATATCGGAGGAAGTGTGATCGTGGAATTTCTTGAGCAGTGGTGTCCCAATCTTTATGCCTATTGGTATCGTTTCTTAGATAATTGCCTCGCAACCTTCCAGATGTTTCTTATTTCCGGAAGTATTTCATTCGTATTCGGAATGTTTTTTGGTGTCTTGCTTGTCGCGTTTAAGAAGGATGGCATAAGAGAAAATAAAATCCTCTATACCGTTATCAGTATCATTATCAACGTATTCAGATCTATTCCATTTATTGTGTTGCTCGTATTTTTGATTCCCTTTACCCGAGCGGTTGTGGGTACGGCAATCGGCGTAAAAGGAGCTGTTATTCCGTTGATTTTCGGAACCGTACCGTTCTTTTCGCGTCAGGTTGAAAGCGCCCTTGAAAATGTGAATCCGGGAAAAGTTGAAGCTGCTCGCAGTATGGGAAGCGGTACGGCCGGTTTGATTTTTCGAGTGTATCTGCATGAGTCGGTTCCTGAGCTCATCCGTGCGGCAACAATTACGGCTATTTCGCTCGTAGGTTTGACCACAATGGCAGGAGCTGTCGGCGCAGGCGGACTGGGAGACTTTGCCATCAACTATGGTCAGGGCTTAAACCACGCCGACATTATCTACGCCTGTATCATCGTATTACTGCTTTTTATCTGTTTTTTACAGTTTACCGGTTCTTTTTTCGCCAAAAAGACGACAAATAGGGGATTGTTTAAAAAGACGTACTGATAATAGACCTGTTCGATAACTGCGTTTCCGAACAGGTTTACTCTGTGACAACAAGGAAGCAGGGAATAGCACGAACTGCACCCCTGAATGAAGAAGGTTATTAAAGGCTCTTTGGCTTTTAGAATAGTGGGTATCTTCTCAAAATTTAGAATATGGATTTTTAGAGGCTCCCTATCACTTTTATAGGAGGATTTTTATGAAAAATGCGAAAAGACTCATAGGTATACTTTTTGCCGGTATCATGCTTGCGGGCGGACTTTTTGCCCAAAAGGCGGGCGTAACAACCGTCAAGGTTGGTGTGTGCGGATCTTCAAATGATCAGTGGAAGGCGGTTCAGTACCTGCTCGATCAGCAAAAGACCAATATCAAGATTCAGCTGGTAGAATTCAGCGCTTATAATCTGCCGAATGAGGCGCTCAATTCAGGCGATATTCATCTTAATGCGTTTCAGCATAAGGCCTATCTTAACAATGAGATTGCAAAAAACGGTTATAAGATCATTGCAATCGGTGATACGCTTATTGCGCCGCTGACCCTGTATTCTAAGAAGTATAAAAGCCTCGATGAGGTAAAAAAGGCTGCGGGTACTAATGGAACCAAAAACGTTAAACGCAAGGCTTTGCAATTTGCTATTCCGAACGACGGCACCAATATGAGCCGCGGAATAAAGCTGCTGGAATCCGCAGGGCTGATTGAAGTGAATCCTGTGGCAGGGTATACGCCTGAGCTGAAAGATATTACCAAGTATGTGTATAATGTGGAGGTAGTTCCGCAGGCTGCCAATACGTTGCCGCAAACGCTCAACGACTATGCCGGAGCGACCATTAACGGAACCTATTCTATTCCGGCAGGTTTAATTCCTTCACGGGACGGGTTGATAATCGAAAAGCAATCCGAATCCGGCGGTAATCCGTATGTCAATGTTATTGTAGCCCGTACAAATGATAAAAATAATGCCGTCTATGCAAAAATCGTGCAGCTGTACCAATCCCAAACACTGGCAGAATATGTTCTTGCCAAATATAAAGAATCTTTTTTTCCGTCATTTGCTTATAACAAGGTGAATGCGGACACCGCTGCAGCGACGATGAAAAAAGTTGACGCTGCCGTACGGTGGTAACCGGCTGTTCAATACCTAAGGCAGCTGTTTAAGACTCGCCGTGAGTTTTAAACAGCTGCAATGCGTTATGGGAGAAAGATAATATGAACAAGACTGAACAGGAGCGCATCTCGGCACATATCCGCGAGGATCATCCGTACATCGTTGCATTACGGCGCTATTTCCATCAGCATCCGGAAATTGCAAAAGAAGAGTTCCATACTGCCGAACGGATTGAAGCTGAACTCGATAAGATCGGTCTTGCTCATAAGCGGGTCGGAGAAACGGGGGTATATGCGGAAATTCAAGGGAAGCAGCCCGGCAAGACAATCGTGCTCCGTGCCGATATTGATGCGCTCCCCATTCAGGAAACGCATACCTGCGAATACACGTCAATGATTCCGGGACGTATGCACGCTTGCGGGCACGATGCGCATACCGCATCGCTTATCGGAGCGGCACGGGTTCTTGATGCGCACCGAGATCTATTTGACGGAACCGTTCGTCTGACCTTTCAAGCAGGTGAGGAGATCGGATACGGTGCACGGGTCTTTGTCGATAGTGGCTATCTTGACGGTGCCGACCGTACGTTCGGTATCCATGTCGCTTCGGATGTGCCGGTCGGTTCCGTGGTTGTGATGCCCGGGCCGAATAATGCGAGCGTTGATTGGTTTAGGATAACGGTACACGGCGCCCCCGCACACGTATCAACCCCGCAGCTCGGCGTAGATGCCGTCTACATTGCAAGCCAGATTGTTACGGCGCTTCAAGCTCTTGTAACTCGCTGTACCTCACCGATGGATAACGTACTTATCGGGGTAGGAAAGATAACTGCGGGTGATGCCTATAACATTGTAGCGCAAAAGGCTGAATTGGAAGGAACCATTCGCGTATTGACGCCGGAGATACGGAAACAAATGAAAGAACGGCTTGAAGCGCTTGCGTCACATAGTGCGGCCTCTTTCGGCGGAACCGTTACGGTCGAGTGGAAGGATTTTACCTCTCCGCTTATCAATGATCCTACGGTTGCCCGCGAGGTACAAGCTGCCGCGATTGCTGCTTTCGGGCACGAAAAGGTGATTACGCAACGGAAACCCAGCCTCGGCGGAGATGACTTTGCCGAATATATCCTTAAAGTTCCCGGTGTGTATGCATATATCGGCAGCGGAAATGCCGCCAAAAAAGAAACGGTCGCTGCTCTTCATGATTCTATGTTCGATATCGACGAAGATTGCCTAACGGCAGCGGTAACCTTATATGTGTCCTATACGTTAGACTACCTGAACGGAACCGTGTGAAGTAAATAAAACATACTTCAAAGCGCTACTGTCGAAACATCATTTGTTCCCGCTCGATTTGTTCCATCTCTGCCGCATATACGCTATTCAGCTCGCGGTATTCATCGGCAAGGGAACCGCTGATGAGCCGCAATAAAGTCATGCGGTGCGGTACTTGTTCATACAAAAAACTATTAAATTCTTCCAGCTTGCTGTCCGTATCGATGGAGGCAAGATTTTCGCAACCGGTAAGAAAGGTGTGCGTCATATACAGGATGCGGGCAACGGGATCGGCAAATTGATAGCATTTACGTCGGTTTTTCCCCGCAGCTGTTTTTAGTGCATCTTCGGCCTCCACCATTTCACGGAAAAGTTTTACCGCTTTAGTATTTCCCGCCCGTTTAATGATTTCGCGCATTTCTTTTGATTGTTCTTCTGCCGGCAGCGGTTTAATACCGCCGGAGTCCGTTTTTTCTGTCAACAATGAGCTTGCAGGTTTTTGCGGTGCAATATAGTTTGAAAGTTTGACAAAAGGGATTGTAAAGGAATCGGCAAGCGACCGAAGTTGTTTGATCTCCTTTTTTGATAATACAAAGGTAAAAATAACACCGATTATCATAACGGCAAAAGCAAGATGTACCGGATTGAATTGCAGCATAAATCCTCCGTATCTTTTGTACCGCAGTTCCGTTGACTCGTCAATAGAAACCTGCTACGCTGATCGAGGGGATGTATATAAAATGAAACAAAATAAAACAAATACCCGTGCGCGGGGCGGGGTTACGGTTATCTGTTTTCTAGTAATGCTTATCGGACAGTTCTATCTGTTACGTAATGTAATTCATACAGAGTCTTTTTCTTTTATTATGATGCCTTGGAGCGCCGAACTTTTTTTTGCATTGGTTTTGATTGCAGCGATTATCTATTTGTTTATTCAGCCAATGGGATGGTACACCAAAAGACGGCTTGCTGCGGCGTTTATACTCCTTATTGCATATAGTGCGCTTACTATTTTCTACTATGAGGCGTTTAAAACCGCTTATCTTACCGGTGCTTCTTTTGAATATGCGAGCAGTGCAGGCGGACTTGTCGGACTTAAATTAGTACTTGCAGTTATCGGTGTGACGGCAGGCATCCCCGTTGCGCAATCCATCGATGGCAGAGAATATGCAAAACGCCTCCGCGAAAAGGTGGAAAAAAATAATGCTCAACTGACAAAAGAAACCGCGAGCGGTGCCCAACAAGATTTAATCCGTACAATCAATAAATTAAGAGAGACAATGTCCCCGGAGGAATTAGCCGCTTTCTTACAGGAATTAAAGAGTGCCAATATCGAAACCGTCTGCAATTCCGCTACTCCCGTTGATATTTCTTCTGCCCCAGCGGATTCCGATGCTACTTCTTCGTACTCCGCATCGGAATCGCAAACACCGCTTGCAGAAAAATGGCGCGGATGGGGCGGAGGAGTGTAAACGGATGGAAAAATGCAAGACTATGCATCCTTAGCTTATAGGCTACATCTTGTCAAGTATATACAGACTCAAAAACAGTCTTTATTTGTGCCTCTGGATGTTTATGTTGCACTTCCGCTCTTCATGGCGAAAATGATATGTCGAGAAATATTAAAATCAGCGGGAAAGAGTTTGAAGCAGGGCGCTAGATAAAATTTTTCGATTTTATCTGCTGCATTAACTCAGGAATTGATTCCGATGCAATGAGCCAAATTCGATCTGTTAAGATTTCCCCGTAATCATGAACGATTTTGTTTCTTAATCCAATAATTTTTGTCCAAGGAATATCTTGATTTTCTTGCATAAAATCTCTGGAAAGATGATTTGCGGCTTCTCCAATTATTTGTATTAATCTTTCAATTGCTAATCTTTTGATACGATTGTTTACGAAACTATTATGATTTTCGTCTTTTACAATATCAATTATTTCTTGTGAATACTTTAATATGTCGTAAATATAACTTTTATCGCGCTCATTATGCAACATAAAGAGGTTCCCGAGAATTCATGATTGCTTCTCTTCTATATGGATTTACTAAACTGGCGGGTTCTACAATATCAACATTTCTTTTTGTGATATTTTGAAGATAGTCTTGTATATCAAGTATATCAAAAAGTGATATTTCCTCAGAATTTCTAAATTCTATAAGAAAATCAACATCGCTTTTGCTTGTAAAATCATTTCGTATTGATGACCCAAATACAGATATTTCTTTAACATTATACTTAGAAATTATATATTCTAAATCTTTATGGGTCAAATAGATTCCATTGTTTGAAAGCTTTTCAAAGACTGTCATTTTCTTTCCTTTCTAAAGATACCACATCTTTATCAATATCGCAATATGAACTTAATTCCTTTGGGCAAAACCACCTTCAATCCTTTGACAAAAGCTCCATTTTCCGCTATCGTTCCTTCCAACTATGAATACATTGACGATAAAAGAATGTACCGATATGACGGTGAAAACTCCTGCACAGCATTTTTTGCAGAGCCGCTTTTGGGCGGAATTTAAAAAGGAACAAGGTTGGTCATATCGGCAATATGAGGTGCATAGTTCTGGTACCCGTTCTTTTTTACTCACGGTTTTATTGCGGCAATTGAATCCCTTCGGCTTTCTTGCCTATATTCCGATGGGTCCGTCTATCCTCATTACGAATGATTCACATCTCCCCGAAACGGTGGAAAGGCGGAGGCTTTTTCTGGTAAACCTTGCGGAAAAGCTTGTCCCCTTGCTGCCTGCTTATGTTTTTTTAATTCGCTTTGACCCGCCGTGGGAATGCGCAATGAGAAGCGGAAATCTGCGAACTTTCTCTCACCAAGAGTTTCCGCTTATACCTTGTACCGGCGGAAAAACGCCGTGCAGTCTGCGTAAAGCAGCTTCCGATATTCAGCCGCCGGATACCGTTCTGCTTGATTTACAACAACCGCTTGACATACTGCTTTCTCATTGTAAACCTAAGTGGCGCTACAATATCCGGCTTGCCGAAAAAAAAGGTGTACAGGTTCGCTGTTTTCCCGGAAGCCAAGCCGAAGACGTAATACCGATCTTTTATCGGCTTTATCGTGAAACTGCTGCGAGGGACGGTATTGCCATTCATAGCGAAAACTATTACCGTTCGCTTTGCCGGCTTGCTGAGAACGGTACATTCGATGCCGAGCGTATTCTTATTTCAATCTATATCGCTTATTTTGAAGAAAAACCGCTTGCTGCGATTATCACACTTTTTTCTCCGAGCGGAGCCGTCTATCTATACGGTGCTTCTTCAAATGAACACCGCAACCTTATGCCGGCATACCTGCTGCAATGGCAGGCAATCCAAGATGCACAAAAGTACGGGTGTCCATCCTATGATTTTTACGGGATTCCGCCAACCGACGATTCGAACCATCCTATGTACGGCCTGTATCGGTTTAAAACGGGATTCGGCGGGGCAATTATCCATCGGGTGGGAACACTTGATATTCCGGTACGAGGCTTCCGCTATCATCTCTACTCGTGTGCCGAACAGTTGCGGGCATTCTGGTTTAAAACCCTCAAAAAGAAGCTTCGCGTTCACAGCCGAAAATCGTAGCGCTTGGAGGAATCTGTGCCGGTACGCGTTATAACATCGGATGACTTTGGGGTCAATTTTGTCAATAAATCTTTTCTTACTTCCGGACGGGACGAATATACCGTCCGTTTTATGCAGAATCCTGCCGAAAAGCATAGATGGCGGCCACTTACCTTTAACGAAGTTGAAACGCTCATTAAGAACGGAAACACCTGTACTAATTGGAATACCTTTTTGGTGGAAGACCCCTTTACGCCATCGCTCATTAAAAACTCGCTTTTTGCGGGATTGGTGAGGATTTCCTCTTTAACCGAATGCTATCTGCGTTACCATGATTTTATTGTTCCCGCCGGGATTACCAACAGCAAAATTATCTCCTGCGATATCGGAGCGAACTGCGCCGTGCACGACTGCGCCTATCTTGCGCACTATATTATCGGGAATACCGTCATTTTAAGCAGAATAGATGAGATGGCGGCAACCGATCATGCCAAATTCGGCGAAGGGGTCATTAAAGACGGGGAAGATGAAGCAGTCCGCGTTACAATCGATGTGATGAACGAAGCGGGCGGACGGGAAATTCTCCCCTTTGCGGATATGATTTGTGCCGATGCGTTTATGTGGGCGCGGTACCGCGATGATGCAAAGCTGATGGCGCAGCTGAAAAAGCTGACGCAGGATTCTTGCGATTCAGCCCGCGGTTATTACGGTACCGTCGGCGATAACGCAGTAATTAAAAGCTGTAGGATTATCAAAGACGTTCGGTTCGGCGAGGCGGTCTATATTAAGGGCGCCAATAAGTTAAAAAATCTGACCATCCGCTCTTCCGCAGAAGAAGCGACGCAGATCGGGGAAGGGGTTGAGCTGGTTAACGGGATTATCGGATACGGCTGCCGTGTGTTCTACGGCGTTAAGGCAGTGCGCTTTGTGCTCGGAAATAACTGTACGCTCAAATATGGCGCCCGCCTCATTCACTCCGTGATGGGAGATAATTCAACCATTTCCTGCTGCGAAGTGCTGAATGCATTGATCTTTCCCTACCATGAGCAGCATCATAACAACTCATTCCTTATCGCTGCGATGATTCAGGGGCAGTCCAATATGGCGGCCGCCGCCACGGTAGGTTCAAACCACAATACCCGCGGCAACGACGGAGAGATTATCGCCGGTCGGGGATTTTGGCCGGGACTTTCCGCAACGCTCAAGCATAACTGCCGATTTGCATCCTTTGTGCTGTTGAATAAAGGCAATTATCCTGCCGAACTTGATATTCCTTTCCCGTTCAGCTTGGTCAGCGATAATCTGCGGGAGGACTGCCTCGATATTATGCCTGCCTATTTTTGGATGTATAATATGTATGCGCTTGCCCGCAATAACGATAAATTCAAGAAACGGGATAAACGAAAGACTAAGACACAAAAGATTGAAACCGAGGTGCTTGCTTGCGATACCGCCAGAGAAATTATATATGCGATGGAATTGCTTGAACACATCTTTGAAACGGCATGGACGGCGGCAGGAAATCAATCCGAAAGTGCTCAAAATCTTTTAGCGCATAAACGAGACGAGCTAAAAAAACTGCCCCTCACTGCCGAAAACATCGAACATTCCGACCGTCCGGTGAAAATTCTGCACGGCGTTGATGCATGGTATGCGTACCGCGATATGCTCGTATGGTACGGGGTAACCGTTTTGGCAAAATACATCGATGAAACCGGTGCCGGCGGTGAGGTGTTTAGCCGCAGTGGTGTATGCAGCCGGTTCAATCTTCAAAACGGAACAATCCCGTGGGTCAATGCAGGCGGGCAGCTGATACGCGAGGACGAATATGACCGTCTCCGCAGCAGGGTTGGGGCAGGGGAGTTCAATTCGTGGCACGCAATCCACGCCGAATACGACCGGCTCTGGGAACGGTATCCCTTTGACTGCGCAGAACATGCCTACAGCGTACTCTGCCGGCTCGCCGGAGTTTCCGCCCTTACCGGATCACACTGGCAAACCTACCTTGACGAAGCGCTCTGCTTGAACCGCTACATCGAAGCGCAGGTTCTTATCACCAAGAAAAAAGACTACACCAATCACTTCCGCGATATTACCTACCGGAATCAGGCGGAGCGGGATGCCGTACTCGGTCATGTGGAAGACAACGCCTTTGTGCAGCAGTCCAAGTTGGACGCACAGCGGTATGCCGAGCTTTTTGCACGGGTAGGGGAGCGTCTCAAGTTATTGAGCGATTAACTGCCGATACGTAGTTTATTGAACATACCGCGGTTACACAGCTTACGGAGACGGGGCCTTTTACATCGCCCTCCGATACCGACTTACCGTCAGTAGTCCAACTGGGCTTACAGAGTCAAAGTAAAAGACAATAAGGGACTCGTTTCTGAAACACTTACTACAGGTATCGCTCATTATTGTACTAAAGCAACCATGCGTCTGACAGCGATTATGATTGAAGATGCTCTACGCATAAAAAAAGAGGAAATAAGGATATAAAGCAATTTGTAAACTAAATAAATTTTGAGCCGGCTACTGTTTAACACCACCGCCATCCGTGGCGGTTCTGCTCCTCCAGCGCGTTTGCAAATAGACGGTACAGATACGAGGCACGAGCACAAATTAACCGCAGGCGTATCTTTGATACGTTGAGGATTAATTTGTGCGCAGTAACGAAGTAGATGTACCGTATATTTGCAAACGTTAATTGATTTTTTCCAAGTAAGCCTTCGTAAACACCACATCCGGTATGTCGGAGGTATCAAAATCGGAGAGTATTTGCGTGGTCTTTTCGCCCTTATTGATTTCGTTAATATAGATGGATTGAGCAGGCCAGTTGAAATTACCGATTTTGACGTATTTAGGCAGGAGCGTGGTGCGCATCAGCCGTCCGCTTGAGCCGTAGCTTTCGATTTTTAAGATAAGCGGATCAGTTTTACGCACGTAATATTTTTCCTGCGCATACCGCGCGTCAGAAAGAAGAGTCTTGAGCGTAACTGCATATACATCAAACTTACCGAGTTTTGATGCTGCTATATCGGTAATTTCGTAAGTCTTTCTAAATTCAGACCGTTTATTAACATCCGAAACACTTGCATCGGAATCCCCGATAGCGCGCTTAAGCGAAGAGTGGGTAAATTGATGCGAGGTAGGATCATACACCCAGAGGTTATTCTTTTCCTGCATATACCCCGTTCCCTTATCCGCTTCAGGCGCAAGTTGCACAAGCGTGGTTTGATCTTTTGTATCACGCCTAAACAGTTTATACTGCTGTGCAGATTTCGGTTCGTTCGGTTTTTCGATAATGAGCGAAAGCGTACAGGTTATATCTTTATCAAAGTTACCTGCTTCGTACTGCTTTTCCAAAATACCGTACATCTCTTCTGTGCTCGGTATTTGTGCCGAAAGCGAGAGCGGCAGCGCACATAAGATAGCCGCAAAAAACACTGTGGCATATTTTTTCGTCATCGTTTTATAATCCATTATATTCTCCTCTTAGTAAAACGCTCGAGGCATTTTCTTACTTTACTCACGAGACCCCTTCATGGGGTATATTCCCTTTACTTGCTCGATCGCAAGGCTTCCGCAGGGATCATGTTGGCTGCACGGATTGCGGGGCCGAGCGCTGCAAGGATTGCTAAGAAAGCCGTTAGCAGGAATTTTAAGCAGATAACGGTCGGCGACAGTATCCACAAGAAATGTCCGTTTGTGGTGAGCATACTGAGTACCGAGTCAATCGATATGGGGATAAGGCTGATAATCAGCATAACGAGCAGCGCAAGCACAAAGCCCGCTGCGGCACCGATAACCGAAAGAAAGCCTGCCTCCGCAAGAAATAAAAGGCTCACCTTTCCCCTGCTGACACCGCAAGAACGCATCGTACCGATTTCGCCCTTCCGCTCATGCACCACCATCCTGAACGTATTGGAAATACCGATCATCGTAACGAGCAGCAATACCAACAGCACACCGAGACTGACCCACTGTATCGTCTGCGAGAGCGTTACCATCTGCGGCGCAAAATCGTAGAAGGTCATAACGGCGTATTTTGTTCCGTCCCACTTTCCTTCATTCAACTGCCGCAGCAGTTCCTGCCCGGGAGAGGTTGGGTTAAACTGCGCCGCCAGTTCACGGCTGGTAACGGGACCGTATTCGGCAAGGCGCTTTTCAAAAATGGACGCAACAGCATCTTGCTGGTTTTCATCTTTTAAGAAAATACCGAACAGAGCAACACACCCTTCGGGAATTTCGGCAATTTTATTGAGATAATCGAAGTTTGCATAAAACTGTATTTGATCAAACTGGCTTTGATCCTGATAGATACCAGCTATTTGAAATTCCGCAACCGTTGCCTGTCCGCTCAATGTTGTCGTTTCGTAGAGGATAACATCATTCAAAGCGACATTCAGCGCTTCGGCGGTTTTTTGAGGGATAAAAAGAGCGTTTTCTATGGTTACGTTCTCCCATCCGCCTTCTTTAAACGCAAAACTATTGCGTAAGGCTTCTTCCTCATCGAATTTGCAGCCTGCAACTTTAGCAGTCAACTGATTCCCTGCAAAAATCAGCGTGCCGTAACGCTGTGCACGCACGGTTGTATACAATGCATCAATTTTTTCTTCTTTGATGATTCTATGCACAAGCTCAACACTTTCGGGAGGAAGGTATTCATTCGCCTTATCATCTTCTGTCTTGTCCGCTGCCTTCTCTGCCCCGGTTACATAGACATGCCCACCGATAATCTTTGCAATCTGATATTCCAAACTCTTACGCGCACCTGCCGATAGTCCGTCGATCAATGTTACAATAAGAAATGCAAATACAATTGCAATAACCAACAACATACTGCGCCGCTTTTGCCTATTTAAATTCCTAAATGCAATCTTTAATATATTCATAATCTTTCCTTAAAATGCCTTCATTAATAATGCCTTATTTGTTGATGGCTTCCAATGGGCTGATCTTTAATGCAAGTCCAACCGGATACCAATTTGCAATTACTCCGGCGGCAAGCATAGCGGCAAGTGTACTCAATACTGCGACCGGCGAGATAGCTGTCTGGATTTTATAACCGCCGAACATAACCGCCATCGTTTCATTCGGAAGTCTGATTCCCAACGCATTAAAGATAAGCCCTGCGATAATCGCAAGAGCAATCCCGCACAGAGCCCCAACGCACGAAAGTAAAAACGACTCCGTATAAAAGAGCCGCCTGACAAAAGAACGCTTTGCTCCGATGGCACGCATCGTACCGATTTCTGCCGTTCGCTCCATAACGGAAACGACAAGCGTATTCATAATGACGATAAGCACCACAACTGCAAGCAATACCAGCACCGCGATCATCAGCGTCCGTGTCATTTTTATCGCAGCAGCATACTGCACCACTGCTTTATCCCACGGAAGCGCTTGTGCTATAAGACCTTCTTCTGCAAACCATTTATTCAAATCTGCAATCACCCGGGATGTTTTTGAAGAATCCTTCAGCTTAACCGTTACAAAGTGCCATGCATCGGTGTCCGCCATATTGAGCTGATTGCGCAGCTCCGTACTGCCTAAAATATTTTCCAAATCTTCCGCAGTCGCTTTTTTTTCAGTGATGCTTTCCGCCTCTTCGGTGACACCGACTGCATCATCGGAGAACAAGTCGTCTTCGCTTTTCTCTGCAAGGCTTAAATCGATTGACTGAGGAATTTCCGTAACGGTACGAGCCCCCATCGTTACGCCTGCAAGCATACGCGCACTGTTGATATCCGTATAAAGCACATCTTGAACCGCCGTATCGGGATGTGCAAAGGTAAAAAAGCCGCTCACCTTTATTTTGCGCAGCTTTGCTTTTTCTCCAAAGCTCATCACCACAACTTCATCTCCAACATGCAATTCCCGTTCATAATATTTCTCGTACTTTTCTTTTACTTTTGGCGGCAATAAGATAAATTCTGCACCGTCGGAATCGGGAAATTCACCTTCATACACTTTGATTGTCTCGAATGTTTTTTTGTAGGAAGAAGGCTCGATACCGAGTGTCGTGGCATACGGCATATACGAAAAGTTTTCACCTTTAGGCTCCCACGTGTCGGAAAGGTCAGCCGGACGCAGCATACCATACCCGACAACCATTCCCCGCGTAAACACAGAAGCTTCCGGCATGTCATGTAACTTTGCCTCAATTTTTTCTATCTTTGATAAATACGGCATCGAAGGCAGCTTACCCGTGTTGACATTTTTATATGCACCGGCAATTGTTACAAAGACATCCTTATCAGCCGGTTTTCCGGTAATAAAAATATCGCCGCAAAAGTCGCTCTCGCATACATTCTTTGCCTGCTGTTCGGCGAAATTCAGCACACCGAGCCCCAGCACCACCAAAAAGCTGCCGAGCCCGATCAAAATCATAATAATCAGCGTCTTTGTCTTATGCGAAAAAAGATTTTTCAACGCCAACTTAAAAATCGTTTTATTCATTATATCCTCTTCAAATCAATTCATAATTATGAATGCATAATTCATAATTTGGTTGCCTCGGCGATAATCTCGAGTTCGGCAAATGGGGAAATTCATAATTATGAATTTCCCTTCGTGTCTTCGACAACGTTTCCGTCTAAAATCTTGATGCGGTGATCGGTCATGTTGACGATTTTTGCATCGTGCGTGGAGAAGATAAAGGTCGTGTTAAATTCGCGGCTCATATCCTTCATCAAAGCGAGTATCTGATCGCCGGTTTTGGAATCGAGGTTTGCAGTGGGTTCGTCGGCAAGCACCAATGCAGGCTTGGTAACCAAGGCACGGGCAATAGCAACACGCTGCCGTTGACCGCCTGAAAGTTCGTTCGATTTATGATGCGTCCATTCGCTCAACCCCACTTTTTCAATCAGATATTCAATCCACTCTTTGCTTTTTTCTTTGCTCTCTTTATTTTTGCCGAACAGCAGCGGAAATTCGATGTTTTCGTATACGTCCAGAACGGGAATTAAGTTGAAGGACTGAAAGATAAAGCCCAGATATTCATGGCGCAGCTGCGTCATCCGTCTATCGAGTTTGCCGGGAATCTTCATATTTTTTCTATTTGCAAGGGAGATAAAATCTTTTTCTGCGTAAATTGTTTCTCCGTTTATGATAAGCTCGCCGGATGTCGGCGTATCGATCAGTCCAATCATATTGAGCGTAGTGGATTTTCCTGAGCCGGATGGTCCGGAAATGGAAACGAACTCTCCACTGTCGATGGAAAAATTAATTCCTTTTACCGCTTCTACTAAAACCTTTCCTAAAAGATAGGTTTTGCGCAAATTCTTAACTTGTACAATGGCCATATATAATCTCCTGTAATAAATAGACAATGTTGTGAGTGATATTACGATGCGCTATTTACTATCGCTTTCTGTTTCAATAGGTATCGGTTTGAGTAATTCAGACATTTCCGCATGGTATTTTTGCACGAGTTTCAAGTCGTTCGGATGAATTCCGAAAGGGATTGCACCGTATTCGGAATTCAAAACGGCATAGGCAATCACCGTAATTTGCAATAGCCCTGTTTTTCCATCAAGTCCGTACTTACGGAAAAGTGATTGCAATTTTTTCGGTGCCGGATTCTTTTTAAGAAAAGCTGCTGCTTGATTGGTGTCTTCTCCAAGTGCATCCCTAAAGGCTTCGACCCATTGAGCTTCCGTAGAATTCTCATCATTTTGAAAGGCATTGATGCCTTCAAGCAACTTGTCATGATTTTTGATAAATCCCTTCACCGCTTTTTCAGTTAAAATCGGTTTTACCTGAGACGTTTGCGTCTGTGCGTATAATCCGGTCATCGTGAAAACAACGAGCAGCAGTCCTGCTGTGATACTGTTTTTTGTCATATTATCTCCTACGTGGTTAACTATTGTAAACATAAGAAGGTTGAATACCGTTACGAAAAATATGGTGTATTCCGTCTTTTATATGTGGCATCTGATGGAATCACTGTCTTACGAGCTCCATATTTTTCGAGATATTTAGGATAATGAGTTTGTAATATGAGGTCAAGTATAACGTCAGTAAAATGCGATGTTGATACTCGGTTGTTTTTCCATTATATTGGGAGACAGTATGAGTGATCTGGAAAGTGAGATACGGCGGCGCGGGCTGATAAAGGTAGCAAGTGAAGACGCTCAAAAAGAGAGTCCCTATCGCCGCGTTGCAAAGTTTTTATATTTAATCGGAGAGGCGCAGGCGGCAACGGTACTGCAAAAGCTCACCCGCGAGCAAATCGAAAAAGTAGTAGCGGAAATGCTGACCATCCGCTATGTCGATAAGGACGAAGCCGCCTATATTTTAAGCGAATTTACGGCGCTTTATAACGAAGCGAAGAATTCCGTCGGCGGCGTAGAAACCGCTCAAGGGATTCTGACGGCGGCTTTCGGCGGGGAAAAAGCGCGGGAGATTATCGAGCGGGCAATACCGCCTGCTGCCGAGCGGCCGTTCGATTTTTTGGACGGTATCGACGGAGAAAAGCTCAAGCGGCTCTTAGCGGACGAAATGCCTGCAACACAGGCGCTCGTGCTTTCTCAACTGGAACCGAAAATAGCGGCCGCCTATATTACCGGCTTAAACGATGCGGAAAAAAAAGACATCGTGCTCCGCCTCGCGCGGCTTAAAACCATCAGTCCTGAAATTTTGCAGACGGTAAGCACTTCGATGCGCGAAAAGTTTACCCGCATACGAACAGGCTCGGCTACCGAAGCAATTGACGGCCGCGCGGTACTTGCCGCTATTTTACGGCGCAGCGATTCCGAAACGGAACAGTTTATTTTACAGAACATCGCAGAAGCCAATCCCGAACTTGAACAAAATATCCGTGAACGGCTTTTTACTTTTGAAGATGTGCTCATTGCGGATGACCGCTTTTTACAGAAAAAATTATCCGGTATGGAAAGCTCAGTAATTGCCGCATTGATTTCTTACAAACCGGAAGTCTTTGTCAAAAAAATCCTCGATAACATTTCTAAAAACAGACAGCAGTTCATCCTTGACGATCAGGCGTCGAACCCCGTTTCCGTGCGGGAATGCCGCGAAGTTACCAATCGTTTCTTACAGGAATTGCGGAAAAGCTGGGAAGACGGCGAGCTGCTCTTATTCGGAAAGGATGGAGATGACGTATGGATAACCTAATCCACGGGTTTAAAATTATTTCAAAAACAGCGCTTGACGAAATGCAGGCGGAGGGCATTCTTGCGCAGCATTGCGAAACCGGACTTGAGGTTTATCACATTCATAACGATGACAGTGAAAATTTATTTGCGTTTGCTTTTATGACCCCGCCTGAAAACAGTTCGGGCGTTGCGCATATTCTGGAACATTCGGTACTCTGCGGTTCGAAAAATTATCCGCTGAAAGATCCTTTTTTAATCCTTTCCAAGCAGAGCGTTAAAACGTTTTTGAATGCGATGACATTCCCCGATAAGACCGTGTACCCTGCGTCGAGCATCCTCGAAAAAGATTATTTTAATTTGATGTCGGTGTACGGCGATGCGGTGTTTTTTCCGCTGCTTAAACGGGAAACCTTTGAACAAGAAGGTCATCGGCTTGAACGAGATGAAAAAGGAAATCCGCATTTTTCCGGCGTGGTGTTAAATGAGATGCGGGGCGCGTATGCGGATTTTGATTCCGGTGTAGACCGTGAACTGCGGCATTCTCTCTTGCAGGGGACGGTGTATGCGCACGATTCAGGCGGCTTTCCGCCCGATATCGTCAAGCTCAGCTATGAGGACTTTTGCGCTTTCCATAAAAAATACTATCATCCGGTAAACTGCAAGGTCTTTTTGTACGGTAACATCGAAACCGAAAAGCAGCTCGCCTTTTTGCAGGATCGTTTCTTGCGGTTTTTTGAACCGGCGGAAAAGCCGCCGCTCATTCCGGCTATTACGCCCTATCCCGCACCCCGCGTGTTTTCGGCAACGGCGCCCGCAGGAGAAGGAAAAAATCCCGACAAGCTCACGGTAACGATGAATTGGCTGCTGCCCGAAAGCGCCGACATCGACCGGCTGATGGACTGTATGTTTTTGGAGGAGTTGTTGCTGGGACACGACGGAGCGCCCTTGCAAAAAAAACTGCTCGACTGCCCCTTCGCCGAGGATGTTTATCCGTACAACGGCGGACAGGCAGACCTGAAAAACATCTGCTTTACGCTCGGACTTGCAGACATCGATAAAAGTGCGGAAGGGCAGTTTGAAGCCTTTATCCTTTCCGGCCTTGAAGACATTGTCCGGAACGGTTTTGAACCTCAGCTGATTGAAACCGCACTCAATTCTCTCGATTTTTATAACAGAGAAATTACCCGTTCAGGCGGCCCTTTTTCGCTGGTTTTGATGCGGCGGGCGCTCCGCGGCTGGATACACGGCTTTACGCCGGAGACTTCGCTCCGTTCCATACCTGCTTTTCAGCGGCTGAAACAGCGGCTTTCCCAAAACCCGCATTACGCTCAAGACCTCATCCGTACATTGCTACTTGATAATCCCCATCGGACAACCGTTTCCGTACGGCCGGATATTCACTTTTGCGAGAACATCGATGCGAGACTTGCTCAAGAAGCGCACCAAGCGGTGCAAAGCCTCGGCAGCGTAGAACACCATCTGGGTTCCGCCGAACAGACGGCCGTAACCGTTAGCGGGCAAAAAGCGGATGCGGATACGGGGCTTAATACCAATGCGGTGACCGATGCCCAAGCGCAACATCTTATTCCGCATATTTCAAAAGAGGAGCTGCCGCCGGTTGAACCGCCGATACCCGAACGCCTCGAATATTTCGGCACGGTTCCCGTTATCATCCATGAACAGCCGACAAACGGTATCACCTATATGGACATCGCAGTTCCCGTCGATTCGCTTTCGGCGGAGGACTATACATACTTGACGCTCTATACGTCCGCGCTTTCCTCGATGGGAACAAAAACGCAGAGCTGGGATGCCGTTGCGGCGGAATTCGCTTACCTGACGGGAGGCTTTTCCGCGGTTACCTTTTCCGCAGGCAGACACCGGACGTCCGAAGCCGCGGTATTTTTCGATAATGCGCTCCGCACGGAAGATGTAGTGGACAGGGACTGGATTTTTATCCGCTCTAAAATGCTGCCCGAATATATCGAACCCGCGGTAAACCGTATTTTTTCGTATCTTAACGATATTTCTTTTGCCGACGAAAAGCGGTTGAAGGATGTTTTTATTCAGCTGAAAAACGATTTTGATTCGCTGCCGTCATATTCGGGGCATACGTTGACTGCGCTGTACGCAGCTTCCGCCTATTCGGGTTCAAAACGGGCGGAAAATCTCTGGATGGGAATTCCTCAACTGCGTTTTCTGCGCGGGCAGTATGCGGCGCTGGAGCAAAAGCCGGCGGCAATCGGTGAACTCGCCCGTAAACTTGAAGAAATACACCGGAAACTGATGCGCTCCGGCCTTATCGTGAAGGTGTGCGGTACGAGTGCCGATGTAAGCGTTATCAAAAAAGCGCTCACTTCCCATTTATCGCGGTTTGATTTTCCGCACCGCAGTACCGGCGGCTTTAGAACCGAAGCCTTTAAAAAACCGGCGGCGCTTTCGGCCTTTCCCAGCGCCGTGCAGGTGGGCTTCGCTGCGCAGCTTCTGCCGATTACGTTCGATGAAACAGAATACGGCGCTGCTATCGTCTATGCCCAGTGGCTTGAGACGGGGGCATTGTGGGAGGCAATCCGCGTGAAAGGCGGCGCGTACGGCGTTTCGGCATATCCCGATTCCGCAACGGCGCTGTTTACGATGACTACTTACCGCGACCCTGCGCCGCTCAAATCCTTGCGCAGTATACGGGATTGCATCGAAAAGAGCATTGCGGCACCGCTTACCGACTCCGAACTGGAGGCCTTGATTACCGGCACGTACAGCACCGCGCTCCAGCCGAGAACCCCGGCGCAGAGAAGTGCGGCGGCGTTCTCGCGTCTCTTAAACGGGATAACCCATCAGGCGCGCATGCAAACAATCGAAGGCATTATTTCCTGTACACGGGAACGCATGAACCGGCTTGCCGAACGGCTTGCCGCAAGCGTATCGGGCAATAATGCTGTGCTTTCGGCAAATACAGCAGACGGCATATCAGTAAACACCGCGTTTTCAGCAACGACGGCGGGAGGCATATCCGGCGGTACCGCTGCAGTAATCTGCTCCGACGCTGCGCTCCGGCAAACGGCAGACAACTTAGGACTTCCGCCGCTCACCGTTCTGTCTTCAATTTAAGGATAAAATGTATATGTGCGCAGCATGCGCACGGCTAAAAACTTTTTCGGATTTTCACCATCTTATCCTACAAAAGTTTTATGGGAGGAAAATTTAAAACAACATGGCTGCAAAGAATACGTATGATGAATCGAAAATAAAAACGCTTAGCTCATTGGAGCATATCAGACTCCGCACCGGTATGTATATCGGCCGGCTCGGAAACGGTTCGAATCCCGATGACGGTATTTACATCCTGTTAAAAGAAGTGCTCGATAACTCCATCGATGAGTTCATCATGGGAAATGGAGACCGTATCGACGCGCTGCTGAAGGACAACAAAGTTACCGTGCGGGATTACGGACGTGGCATTCCGCTCGGGAAAGTTGTGGAATGCGTGTCGGTCATCAACACCGGTGCGAAGTACAACGATGAAGTCTTTCAGTTTTCGGTGGGCTTGAACGGCGTCGGTACCAAGGCGGTGAACGCACTCTCCGAATATTTCCGGGTAGTTTCCGTCCGCGACGGGAAATATGCCGAAGCGGTGTTTGAGCGGGGTGTGCTAAAGCACGAAAAACAAGGAGATGCCAAAAAAGGTATTAAGAACGGCACACTCGTGGAGTTTATCCCCGACAGGGAAATATTCGGCGACTATACATTCAATCTCGACTTTATCGAAAAACGGATGTGGAACTACGCCTATCTGAACGCCGGTCTTACGCTCACCTTTAACGGCGCTTCATACATATCGGAAAACGGCTTACTCGATCTGCTCAATGCGGAAATCGGCGAAGAAACACTCTATACGATTGCTCATTTTAAGGAAGCAAAGCTCGAATTTGCCTTTACTCACACCAACAACTACGGCGAAACCTATTTTTCGTTTGTCAACGGGCAATACACCTCGGATGGCGGCACGCATCTTTCCGCTTTTAAAGAAGGCTTGCTGAAAGGTATTAACGAATACTACCGTAAAAACTACAAGAGCGAGGATGTCCGCGAAGGTACTTGCGCGGCGGTGGCGGTCAAGGTGCAAGCGCCCGTGTTCGAAAGTCAAACAAAAAATAAGCTCGGCAATACCGAGGTGCGGCCGTGGATTGTCAACGGTACCAAGGCCGCTGTCGTGGAATGGCTGCAAAAAAATGCCGAAGCTGCGCGGAAGCTGGAAGAAAAAATCCTTGCAAACGAGCGGCTGCGGACAGAGCTGAACAGCGTTAAAAAAGAGGCGAAAGCTGCCGCAAAAAAAATTGCAATGAAAATCCCGAAACTCAAAGACTGCAAGTTTCACCTTGGGGATAAGCAGTACGGCAATGAGTCGATGATTTTTATCACTGAGGGCGACTCGGCTTCGGGTTCAATGGTTTCGAGCCGCGACGTCCTTACGCAAGCGCTTTTTTCGCTGCGCGGTAAGCCCGAAAATATGCACGGCAAAAAACGCGCCGCCATCTACAAAAATGCGGAGCTCTACAATATGATGATGGCGCTCGGTATCGAAAACAGCCTTGAAAGTCTCCGCTATAATAAGATCATCATCGCAACCGATGCCGATAACGACGGCTTTCATATCAGAAACCTTTTGCTCACCTTTTTCCTCACCTACTTTGAAGAGCTGGTGCTGAGCGGGCGGATTTTTATTTTGGAAACGCCGCTTTTTAGGGTGCGCACCAAAAAAGAAACCTGCTATTGTTATTCGGAAAAAGAGCGGGATGTCGAAATGAAGCGGCTCGGCGCGGCGGCTGAGGTTACCCGTTTTAAGGGATTGGGAGAAATAAGCCCGAGCGAATTCGGTCAGTTTATCGGAAAAGATATCCGCCTGTTACCGGTCAGCATTCAGACCGTGAAAAAGATCCCGGGCGTGCTTGAGTTTTATATGGGAAAAAATACCCCCGAACGCAAAGCCTTTATTATGAAAAATCTTCTTGCGGAAGTCGATGCATAGAGCGATCGATCTTCTTGTTTGCAGAATCGCCGCCAATATGATATAGTAGAAGCCTCTTTTGAGAGTGCTTTACTCTTTTGAAAAGAGTTTAATTTCATTACGTATGTGGAGGTTGTATGTCAAATTTTTTAACCGTAAAAGATTTTATTGCTCAACAAAAAGATAAGATGATTGAGCTTGAACGGCTTTTGTGCTCCATTCCTGCTATGGCTCCGGAGTCGGATGGCGACGGGGAATTGAAAAAATGCGAAGCGCTGGAAGCGTATTTAAAAAAGCTCGGCTTTACTCAATTTGAACGGTTCGATGCACCTGATACGCGGGTATCCTCCGGTATCAGACCTAACCTTGTCGTTACTATTCCGGGCAAAGACGATTCAAAACGTGTGTGGATTATGGCGCATACCGATGTGGTGCCGCCCGGAGAACTCGCAAAATGGGAAAGCGATCCGTGGGTACTGAAGCAGGACGGCGATAAAATTATCGGGCGCGGTGTAGAGGATAACCAGCAAGGACTGACCGGAGCGGTATTCGCCGCCTATGCATTTCTTGCATTAAAGATTCAACCTGCTCACACCGTGAAATTGTTGTTTGTTGCCGATGAAGAAGTGGGTTCGAGATACGGCGTTATCTATCTTTTGAATAATCATCAGCTGTTTAAGCCGCAGGATATTATCGTTGTCCCTGACGGGGGAGATCCTTCGGGCGAGACAATTGAAGTTGCAGAAAAGAACCTGTTGTGGTTAAAGGTTGTGGTGCATGGAGTGCAAACGCACGCCTCTCGCCCCGATTTAGGAAAGAATGCGCACATTGCGGCGGCGGATTTGGCGCTCCGCTTGAATGCTTTGGAAAAAGTATTTTCAAAGCAAGACAATTTGTTCGAACCGCCGTATTCGACATTGCAGCCGACAAAAAAAGAAGCGAATATTCCGAACATCAATACTATTCCGGGTGATGATGTATTTTATATGGATTGCCGTATACTCCCGTGTTACACTGTTGCGGAAGTGATGGAGAAGATAAAAGTTGAGGCGAGTGCAATAGAAGCAAAGTACGGCGTACAGGTTGAGCTTATTATTGATGATTCGGCGGAATCTCCTGCAACGCCTGTTGATGCCGAGGTTGTTACGATGCTGTCAAAGGCTATCGAAAAAATACACGGCAAAAAAACGCAAACCATCGGTATCGGCGGAGGAACCGTTGCGGCTCCGCTCCGTCAGGCAGGCTTTAACGCCGTCGTATGGAGTACGCTCGACGATATGGCGCATCAGCCGAATGAATACTGCATTATGAAAAACTTAATTGACGATGCACAGGTACTGGCGGCATTGATGTACGGAGTTGATGCACTGTAAATGTGTGACGGAGGTATGAACGCGGAACAATCCGATAACTGGCGGAATGAAAATTCCGCCGATAGGGTTATCCGCTTGCCGGAATATGTTTCGCCGGCATTTAAGGCCTTGATTACCTCCGCAGCACCTGCCGCCGCTGCTGCGCTGCGTCGGCAGGTGCTTTCCTCCGACGACGAACAGGTCGTGTCGGAGGAAGAGCGGGGCGACCCGCTCGGCGAGGCGCGCTATTGCGTTACCCCGTATCTGGTACACCAATATCCGAACCGCGTGCTGCTGTTGAGTACCGGCCGCTGCATCTCGTATTGCCGGTACTGTTTCCGGCGTGAATTTACCGCCCGTTCAAGCGGCTTTATTTCCGATGAGCAAATCGGAGCGGTAACAGCATATCTTAAAACACATCCCGAAGTACAGGAAATTCTGGTTTCGGGGGGAGACCCGATGAGCGGTAGTTTTGAGCAAATAAAGCATCTGTTGGAATGCCTTCGTTCGGTCCGTCCCGATTTGCTGTTCCGCCTCTGCACCCGTGCACCGGTCTTTGCACCGGAGCTTTTTACCGAAGATTTTATAACGCTGCTCCGTTCCGTCCGTCCGCTCTGGGTGATTGCACATATAAACCATCCGGCAGAACTCGGCACGGCGCAGCGGCAAGCTTTAACCCGTTGTATCAATTCGGGAATTCCGGTGCAAACCCAGACCGTATTGCTGCGCGGCGTTAATGACGAGTCAGCCATCCTTGCGGAGCTTTTCCATGCGCTGGTATGTATGGGAATAAAACCCGGGTATTTGTTCCAAACGGATTTGGCGCGGGGGACAGCGCATTTTCGTGTACCGCTCGAAAAAGCCGCGCTTATATGGAAAGCATTACGTAAACGCCTTTCCGGTTTATCGTTACCGCAATTTGCAGTGGATTTGCCGAACGGCGGCGGAAAATTCCCGCTTTCCGCCCTGCTGCTCTATGAGGATATTGTCTCCCCGTTAAAAGACGGCCGCTTTTCGGCGCGCGGTATAGATGGAAAGACCTATACCTATCCGAGGTAAGGGGCACTTTTGAAATATATGGCGCATCTACGTCAAAACTATACATCCGTGTATAGTTTTGACTGTGAGTTTCGGCAGCAGCCGAAACATCACTTCTGATGGAACCAGCGGCCTCCGTGCCGCTACTGTAAGTAGTCTTCAACGTATCAGAACGGACACGTGGCGGAGATGATATGTTGAGAATTTTCAGCAGCATATCGTAAAACATACTCGCCGTAAGCCTTTTGAAATAGACTGTCCAGAAGTGTACATCCGTGTACACTTCTGGACGCGAGTTTTTGCATCGCAAAAACATCGCTGTTGCGTAGAACCACGGACATCCCTGTCCGTTTTGAAATTACAAGGCGCGAACACGTAAGCCTTTTGAAATAGACGGTGCAGATACAAGGAGTTAGGCAAAAAAGTACCGCAGGCGTATCTTTGATACGTTGAGGACACTTTTTTGCCGTACGACACAGTAGATGCACCGTATATTTCAAAAGGACACTTTGAGACCCGGCACCACCGCCCTAATCGAATTATCGTACATCGCTTGCGCATGGATAGCCGGTATAAAGTATTCTCCTTTATAGGCAACCGTTGCATAGAACTTGTAGGTTACCGAATCCCTACGCGCTAAATCAAAGTAGGTATATACGACGTCGTCTCTGATATCCTGATAGGCAAAAGAATCCGAACCGTCGCTGCTGTCCAAGGCTATCCGATCGTTGCTGATTTCCCAACAGGTTGGGATGGGGAACGTCAGCGCGATATTTTCAATCTTTTTTGCCATCTGGTTATCGACGCTTATTTTGATGACAAATGAATCGCCTACCTTTAAATCCGCAGGAGAAATCCTGTCGCCGTCGGAATCGGTATACCGGACATCAAGGTCGATATTTTCATTCTGCCGCTGTTCCGTTCCCGGTATGGACATACCTTCTGCGGTTAAAATGCCGTAGAGAATCGCTTTTCCGGTGTTCGTTACTTCGATGGTCTGCTTGTCCGCTGTTCCCGCAGGCAAGGCTTCGATAATCGAGGCGTTTTTAAGCTGTCCCTGCCGCAACGCGCCGTTCGCCGTAACGGTATAGCTGCACGAGGCTGCATCGCGGTTTTTGTAATAGGGTAAAAGCGAGAATAGGAGCCATGCGGTCTCTTGCGTGCTGCACCAATCATCGGAGGAAAGTACGGATGCAACTTCGCGGGCTGCTTTCGCTGCCTTTACATCATCCTGCAGCAGTGTACATACCATCAAATAGAGCGCCTGTATGCGGGTGGACGAACCGAAAGAGCCGCCGGTATACCGGTAGGATGTCTCCTGTTTAGTCAACGCGCCCAATGCATCTGCAAATACGTCTTCCGCCGTGTCATCCCTGCCTGTAAGCGAGTATGCAGCAGCAAGCAGCAGTGCAGCGGAAGCATCAAGGCGTTCATTTTTCAACCGGTTCATTGCGCCGATATTCGGGCTGCCTGCAAGCGCAAGCGAGAAGAGCCGGTATGCCTGTATTTCAGCCGAATCTTCACTATAGGATTCCCATTCCGCCGCGGAAGAAGCAAGCCAAGAGGTCAGCGGTTTTTTAATCGAATCGGGTACCGCATAGCCCTGCTTCTCTGCCTCCGTTAAGAAGTGGAGCGCATAGCTCGAACCCCATGCGGACGGCGCGCTGTTGCCCGGCCAGTATGCGAAAGCTCCCGATGCGGTTTGATACTGAGGATACCGTTCGATAACCGATTGGATATGCTTTTGAATGCGCGTCTTTTCCTGCGGCGAAAGCTGTGCAAAGTCTGCAAGATACAGCTGCGGGAAGCCGCCGGAGGTAATCTGTTCGATACATCCGTGCGGATACCGAATCAGATAGTCAAGCCTGCTTGCTAAATTGAGCGCGGGTATGGAAGAAAGCTCCATCGAAAGTGTTGTCGAACTGACTTCTCCCGGACTTTGCACGCTCACAATCGTTTTCTCCGAAGGTTTCAGGGTAAACGGCGTACGGTAGGTAACGGGAATACCGCGCGCTTGCACCTCTACCGGCGTTACCGACTGTGCAAAACCTTTGTCCGTTTTTACGGCGGCAGTGAAGTCGGCAGTACCGGCCGCTTCCGTTTTTACCGTGAACGTAACAGTCATATCCGAAGAAGCAGGAACCTTTACGAGTTTTTCTCCGGCAAAAGACGGAATGGCGCCTTTTGTATTCAAGGTGATTTTTGCATTTTGTGCGGAATCGGTTCCGTTGAATACCGTAACGGGTACCTCAATCCGTTCGTTGACGCCGAGTGTGCGGGGAAGCGCTGCCTGTATCATAAGGTCGGCCTTTACGGGAACGGTCTTTTCCGCAATACCGTAAGCGCCGTTAAAGCCTGCAACCGCAATCGCCCGCACGGCTCCGACATACTCAGGCATATCGAACGAAAGCTGCTTCTTTTCACCGGCGGCGATCGTAAAGGGGCCGAGGTATTGCACCACCGGTTTAAACCGATTGCTGCCCCGTTCGCGGTTATCGACAAGGTCTTCGGAACCGCCGATTGCGAGCAGCGTTTCAAGCTTTCCGCTGTAGGCGTTCATAACATACTGATATAAATCCCAGCTTGAAAGTTGCGACGCTTCTTTCTTATAGAATTCGCGTCTCAGCTCCGGCCCGTGATAGTTCGTTAATCCCAAAAGCCCTTCATCGACAACAGCCAGCGTGAATGTCATCGGTTTTCCGTTTTGTTCGGATACGGAGATAACCGCTTTTTCGTTGGGCGCATAGACGGCCGGAGCGGTAATCACCGGAGTGAGTTTTGTGGCGGGATTATCGACCATCACCGGTACGATACCGTAAAGGCGGATCGGTAAACTGTTCGCCGTTTGCAAGTGTTGCTGCAATACCGTGATATGCACGTACACATTCGGCGCCATCGCTTCCGTCAATTTCAGTTTATACACCGTGGTATCTTTGGCGGTTTCAAGCCAATCCTGTTTGATAATTTCGCCGTTCTTTTCTACCGTAACGAGCGCTCTGTTTCCGGCGCTTGAGGCAAACGAAACAGAAGCGGTTTCGCCCGTGCTATACTGCCGTTTGTCGGTGATGAGCGCAACCATTGCCGCGCTGCCCGAACCGTTTTCTTGAGCGCGTCCCGCCCAGCCCGGCCAGTCGATATACACGATTTTTGCCGCACTGTGTCCGCGCCGCCCGTCGGAAACCGTAACGAGGTACCGTCCCCATGAAGGATATTTTATTTCAAACTGAAAGCTCCCTTTTCCGTTTGTAACGGGTACCGAGCCGCGTACAATTTCATAAGACGAGTTGCTGGAGACATACGTTGCGTCGGTGAGGGCGTCTTTTTCCCACCACCATTTCCAATCCAATTTATGAATCGTATATGACAGTTCGCCGGAAGGAACCGGCTTACCGGCTTGGTCTATCAGCAGTACATCGGCGGTATGTTGAACATCGGTTAAAAGCATTCCCCGTGCGGCATCTCCTTTCGGCAGCCGCAGACCGACATAGCGGCTGTACGGCGAATACGGGAAAGCGCTTTGTTCGGTAGAAAAGGCTCCCGACGGTTCAAAGATGCGGCTGACAAAATGCGCCTGTAGTTTTCCCGGTACGGGATCATCTGCGCCGATGGTGAAATGCTCGCTGAATGTTGCCTTTGAGGCGCTATTCAGTGTTCCTTCCCAAATGGTTGAGCGGCCTAGTTCCATTTCTACCGACGGATTGGTAAAGCTGAAATCGGAATAACCGAAATTATCCGGCGCAGAGGTAAAGAATACGGCAACGTCTGCGTTGTAATTGGGCGTCGGCGCACCGTGCAGCCATGCCCCCGAAAGCGTGAAAGCATTTTTGCCGCCGGTAAGCATTTTTTTCTCAGGTTCCAGTTTAACCGACAGGCGGTTCGGGACGACCGTTTCAATGCGGAGCGGCCGAGTCCATTCCTGTCCGCCGATTTTTACCTTTGCTTGCCAGAGACCGGTTACCGCGCCCGCGGCGGTTTTTGTTTCCACCGGATAAAAGCCGTTTACCGAATGTGTTAGGAGGCGCGACTCCGTTACCCGTCCGAGCGGGTCTGAAAGTTCAAAAGAGACTGGAATATCCGCGGGGAGGGTTTTCTGTAAATCCTGCAGCACAAAGGTAAGATAGAGCGGATCACCCGGCCGCCATACGCCGCGCTCTCCGTAAATAAATCCCTTTACGCCGCCTACGGTTTTTTCGCCCCCGGTTTCAAAATGACTGACGCTCAATCCTGTTCCGGCTCCAATTTTCAAATATGAAGTCTGCCCCTTGTAGCTTGCCGCGATGAATACTGCTTTGGAAGCGTCTTCCAGTACTGCGGAGCCGTTTTTATCCGATCGGAGTTCGGCATTTTTGGAGCCGACATACGAATAGTAGGTAATTTCCGCCCCGCTGATAGGCTGCGCCGTTTTGATATCGGCAACGCTGGCGTACAGTTTTCCACTCGTTGTCTTTTTCGCCATAATGCCGACATCCGAGATAAGAATATTCCGCTTTATCAAATTCTTACTATTGAAACGCGGAATGTAAAAAGCCGGATGATAGGGATTATTTTTATTTGACCAATAGGTATCCCGCTCATCATAATCCAAATCTTCCCAATAATTCCAGAAACTCTTTTCGTCGGGCGGCAAATCCGCTTCGATCATATCGGGAGGTTGCGGCAGCGAAGCAAACGCTTCATCGGCATCGGAGGGAATACGGTATTTGATATTCTTTTTTCTGAATGAGATGCGTATTTGAAACATCCCATGAGGATATTTTTTTGTGAGCGCCGACACATCAATTCCGCGCGGAATGTATTTATTCTGCATTGAATCGTCCCACTCGAATGAAACATTTTGCGTCCACACCGGCTCACCCACACGGTACAGTTCATCGGTGCCGTCCAATTCGTTTACCTGCAAGAATTGAACAATGTTGTAATCATAAATGGCAAAGGCTTGTATTAAAAGTCCGTTCACGTTTCGTGTTTCAACCGGCAGTACCGTACCCTGCGAGGACGGTAAAATAGTTCCGTCGGTCATAAAACGCACGGACGGCAGTTCCCAATTATCCGAAAGAGTGATAGTCCGCGCTGCGGCAAGGTAGATACCGTTCGAGCTTTTAATCCCGTTTGAAATGCGGATAGTTCTGATATTCCGCCAATTTGAATCGTCATAAATTGTCAGTACGTTACCTCTGACGGATACATTAACATCATCGCTCCGTGCGCCGTACTCATTATGTGTTGAAACAAAATCCCGTATATCCTGAGAAGAATCGAGCAGCCCTGAAAAACTCACCAGTATGGTATTCTTTTTTGAAGTATTGATATCGATGATGGAAAATTCGTCTTTTGCCGGAATATCGAATGATTTTGTGCCTGCAAATGCCGCATCCTGTTTTTTCGACAAACCGAGCTTCCGCCCCTGCCACGAAACCGATAAGCTCCGCGACCGTTTCTTAATACCGATATTTTGGATAAAAAATTTCCACACCTTTCCCGATGAACCCTGTTCCCATTGCATTGGGCAGGAGCTTCCCCAAAAGCCTCCTGACTTTGCCGAAACACAGTGCCGGATGGTATCCGCGGTAACGGGAATGTCTGTAGTGATACTGCCGCTGAGCGAATAAGCATCCTCATCTTGATTCAGTGTTAACGTATCCAGCACGACCTCATAGGAAGGGGTGTCTGCTAAAAACACATGGCGGTATGTACCCTGCGCCGTCTCCTTCCCGAACAGCTTTGCACAGTCTGCGGATAAGATGATTTTACGGCTGGAAGGGTAGGGAGCTGACGGCGTAAACACAACCGTTTTACTATCTTGGAGTTCCCATGTCCCCGTCTGCCGGGGAGAAAACTGCAAAGCCTGTTCAGGTTCGCAGATAACATCGCAGGCAAAGCTGACAGCAATAGGAGCAAGCCTTCCGATATTGGTCGGAGAAATCGCCGTAACGAATTCCTCCGTTCCGCTGTCCGCAGCCGTTTGCCGCTTATCGGCGCATCCGGTAAGGTTCATAGCTGCGAATATAAACATTGCAGCGAGACACAGCGCTGCGGCAATGGGTATACGTTTCATTTTTTTGTTTTTGACGTTTCTTGTCAGTATGTAGGAAAAAAGATTGATATGTTTCATAGTACGCTCCCTAAAATAGATAATAAATCAAATCTATTCAGCGGTCAATTACGGATTTCGTATGTGTATGCAGGTACTCAATTTTTTTTCTTGCGTTTTCGGATTTTTGACTCTATAATAATACCTATGTTGAGTCGCAGAATTGGATTATCACAGTATAAAAATCTTATTTCCAAAGCGGACACCATATCGGAGCAAAATCGGTATACAGGGCTTGACACACTCATAGTCGGCAATACAATTTTCACAGTTCACAGTTCACAGTTCACAGTTCACAGTTCACAGTTCACAGCGAATCTTATTTAGATGGTTTTTTATCTTCTCCCTACAAACAGCATCATCACCTTTCCGCAGTTTTAAGTCTATCGGATACGAATCAAGATACGCATATTCCTTTTTCTCATGGTGTACACAAACAGCTTTTTGCGTCCCGGAAAATGCCATGCGTTGCTGCGAAAGGCTGTAGAGCAGGGTATTATAAACGCTTGTGCAATACCGCTTTATACCGTTGGGGACGGCAGTCGGTCATATTAGGCTAAGAGAATTATGAAAACCGTTTTTTGCGGTTGCAGCATACTAATTAAGGGAGATTTTATGATAAAAATGAATCTGAATAAAACAAATATACTTAGAGGATGGGCAACAATGGCAGTACTGGCCATTGCCTCGTTGTTCATGTTTACGGCATGCCCGCGCTCGACAGACAGTGTGGTGCCCAATGAAGTGCCGACCGTGGATAAATTTACGGTAAATTTTAGTGTAGACGGCGAACACGGTACGCTTATTGCAAAGGTAAACGATGTAGCGATCGGAACCGGTACGAAGGTGGAGAAAGATAAAAAAGTAAGCTTTACGGCAACGCCTGATAAAAACTATAAAGTAAAGGAATGGAGGGTAGGTGGCTCTGCTGTTACAGGTAATACGTCAAGTTCTTATACGCACACCGTCACAAAGGCTGTAGAGGTCAAAGTCTCTTTTGAATCGCTTCCGGTAGGTCAAGCTTCTTATATAGTACAACACTATAAAGAAAAACCGGAAGGCGGCTATTCTGTAGTGCCATCGGATACTGAAAGTTTACACGACACTGCAGGAGCAACTGCTGTATACACTCCTAAAACTTTCGAAGGTTTTAACTACAATTCGTCGCTTACAAAAATAAACGATTCCGTACAGACAAGCGGGACAATAAACGCTGATGGCAGTACTGTTGTAAAACTCTATTACGAGCGCAAAACGGTAAACGTAACTTTTAAGCTTAACGGCGGAAACGTAAGCGGTAATACAGACGATATAATCAAAACAGGTAAATTCGGAACAGCATTTACTGCTCCGGAACCCGTCAAGGCGGATGCCGAGCTTAAAGGATGGAATCCCTCGTTGCCTTCACCTACAACATTTCCTGCGGCCGATACGACATATACGGCACAATGGCAGATTACGTCAGGCGGAGGTGGAAAAATCTTCATCAAGTATAATGCTGAGAACCTCACTGTCAGATACAAAAAAAACGATCGGTATGAATTATTGCTGCCGAATTCTGAAGTTTCTGAAGGTACGTTGTTACGCTTTCGAGATAAGAATATCCCTGCAGGACAGCAAGTTGATAAGTGGATGGTAAACGCAAAAGAACTCGACGATGATGACTACACGGTTAACGCTGCCGATGCAGCTATCGACGGTTCGAATAAAGTTATTACGGTAACGTACACCACTAAGCCTGCTGCCGCGGTTGTTATAAAGTTTGACGAAAGCAAGGTCGAAGTGTATAAAAACGGCAGCGGTACACTCAATAACGGGGCTACTGTTTACGAGGGCGCCTTACTTTGGTTTGAACTCTTAAATCCTCCTGAAGGACAGCAAGTTGATAAGTGGAAGGTAAACACAAAAGAACTCGACTACGATGACTACACGGTTAACACTGCCGATGCGAGTACCGAAGGTTCGAATAAAGTTATTACGGTAACCTACACCACTAAGCCTGCTGCCGCGGTTGTTATAAAGTTTGACGACAGCAAGATCGAAGTGTATAAAAACGGCAGCGGCGCACTCAATAACGGGGCTACTGTTTACGAGGGCGCCTCACTTTGGTTTGAACTTGTGAATCCGCCTGCAGGACAGCAAGTTGATAAGTGGATGGTAAACGCAAAAGAACTCGACGATGATGAGTACACGGTTAACGCTGCTGATGCAGTTAGCGAAGGTTCGAATAAAGTTATTACGGTAACGTATACCACTAAGCCCGCTGCTGCGGTTGTTGTAAAGTTTGACAACAGCAAGATCGAAGTGTATAAAAACGGCAGCGGCGCACTCAATAATGGGGCTACTGTTTACGAGGGCGCCTCACTTTGGTTCGAGGTTAAAAGTCTTCCTACCGGGCAGGTTTTCGACAAGTGGAAGGTAAACACAAAGAACATTAGCGGCAATAGCTATAACGTAAACATTGCCGATGCGATTACCGAAGGTTCGGGTAAGGTTATTACGGTAACCTATACAACCAAACTGTCAGCCGGTCCTGTTGTTATTAAATTCGATCCTACGCTTGTGCAGGTAGAGGCTCCGCTTTCCGGTATGCATGGCATAACGACCGGACAAACGATTGATGCAGGCACGCTGTTGCTTGTTCGTCCGCTGGTATCGAGCGATATAGATATAGATAAGATATTTTTTAACACAAAAGAGTATACGTATAAACCCGATAACAGCTATTCGCTTGATATAAACGATGCAGTCCAAGAGGGCGGCAACAAGGTTGTCCGCATCGGTTTTACCGTTAAACATCCGCAAGTACTGACTGCGCAATTTACCCCTGCTGCATTAATCGAGTGTAGAACCGTTACCGGTGCACCAATCACTTCGGGCTATGAAGGCTCTGCCTATTTGTATGCGATACTGAAGGCCAAATTATCACCCGGTCAAGTGGTAAAGCATTGGGAAGTCAACGGTACAAAAATTCCCGGCTCCGAAAGACAGACAATACTTGAAGGGCAGGCAAACCCCGCTTTTGCTGTGGAAGAAGGGGGTAAAAAAGTCGTTAAAGTCAATCTTGTTTTGGAATAGCACTGTTTGAACAGATGATCTAATCCCCCGATGCGTTGTGTCGGGGGATGTTAATTGAATGATATTCATGAACCTCAAAAAAATTTGATTCGCAGTCTGCAAAGCTGTTAACTTAATGAATTTCCTTACAGAACAAGCCGATAGGCTTGCAGTTTTTAGAGATCCTCATTAGTACGTTATATATTGAATTTTATTATTATACTATAGGAAAACCTCTCAAAAACTGAAGTTTTTAGAGGTTCCCGCTAATATATTTTTCTTATTTATTTGTGCAGGCATGTATTACAAAGTATCCGATTCGTTTATACTGATGAGTCGTTTAGACTATCGCTTGCTTCTACACAATGATATGTGTAAAATAGGTATGGAGGGTGATAAAGTGGCGACAAATCTTGCAATAAATGAAGAATTACTCAATACCACTTATGAAATCGGCGGGTACAGCACAAAAAAAGAAACGGTGAATACGGCGCTTGAAGAGTTTATTGAACGGCAAAAATCCGAAGAACTCATACAGCTGTTTGGAAAAATTGAATATCATCCTTCTTATAATTACAAGAAGATGAGATCGCGATGAAGTTTGTATTGGTTGACACTTCCGTATGGTCGCTTGCTTTTAGAAAAAAGCGTCTGGATGGTAACGATAAAAATTTCTCGATATTTGCATTAGATAAAGATTTTGAACAGTATCGGAGATATATCGATATTGAACTTGTAAATACGATCGGGAGATATACTGAATGAGGAGCGTGTGACATGCGAGCAGTGATACAGCGGGTACGGTCGGGAAGCGTGGCAATTGAAGGCTTTGAAACGCAGACCATCGGCAAGGGCTTTGTGATTTTGCTCGGTATCTGTCCTGAAGATACTGAGGGCGATATAGATTGGTTGGTTAAGAAAATCGTACAGATGCGGATTTTCGAAGACGATGAGGGGAAGATGAACCGTGCCCTTGCGGATGTGCAGGGCGACATTTTATTGGTCAGTCAGTTCACCCTGTTTGCCAGTACCAAGAAAGGAAACCGCCCGTCCTTCAATGCAGCGGCGGAGCCTTCGATTGCAATCCCGCTCTATGAATGCTGTATCCGCAAACTGAGCGAAGCGCTTGGTAAGCCGATAAAAACCGGACAATTCGGAGCGGATATGCAGGTGGAAATTCACAATGACGGACCGGTTACGATCATAATCGACACGAAGGTAAAAGAATAATTACGGGTCAAAAAAGATGATTTCGTTAATAGCATTTTTAGGAAATGTCGGGCGGGAGTATGAACGCACCCGGCATAACGCAGCGTGGATCGCTGCGGATCGTTTATCTATTTGCAGGGGAATTTCGTGGCAGCATAAATTCCGCGGCTTGTATGGGCGGTTTCCGGCAGCAGTGAGCGGGGGACAGGCTGTCCATGCTTTAAAGCCTGAAACCTATATGAATCTATCGGGCGAATCAGTAGGGGAGGCTGCCCAGTTTTTCAAAATCCCCCCGGCGGAAATACTTGTTGTGCATGATGAGCTTGAACTGCCCCCTGCTGCCTTGAGCCTCAAGTGGTCGGGAGGGCTCGGTGGACACAACGGGCTTCGCTCAATAAAGGCTGCACTGGGTACGCCGGACTTTTGGCGACTCAGGATCGGTATCGGGCGTCCCGGCAGAAAAAAAAGCAGCAGCGCCGATCATCCCGATATCGCAGGCTATGTGCTGTCTCCTTTTTCTCAAGAAGAATTCACCCTGCTGGATGCGGCACTGCCTCAGCTGGAACCGCTTTTTACCGCACTCATCACTGAACGGAAGGAGCCGCAAACGCTGCTTTCCGCATGGACGAAGGTACCGCCCTGCACATCAGTGTAAGCTCCAAACTCTAACCCAGGTCTTTCTTTTGCGTGAAATTTTCCTAAAATTTCACGCATCTTTTCCCTGCAGGAGAGAAATCGCATCAGACAGATAAATAAAAATCGCAAAATAAATAGGCTATGAGACCATTTGAGGCGCAAAGCGGCGAAATTCTGGTTGAATAGCCTATTTATTTTGCGGGGAAATATAGCAAAACAGTCTGATGCGATTACTCTGTGATATCAGGTCGTTTAAAAGAGCTCGTTATCGCCGTCAAAAGCGCTGCCCGGCTTTGATTTATGTGCAGCGGATACTGCTGCAGAATCGGTATCCAAACTTTCAGTTTTGCCGCTAGCGAGAGCTGCTTTTTCGAGCATGGATTTTTTCCCTGCCGGAGCAGTCTGAGCATCGGCTTCTTTATCAACCTTTGTATCTCCCGGTTTTACGGAAGCTGCCGCCTTTGACGCCCCTGTCTTTGCCGCAGCCGATGCTTCGCCGGTGCCGGAATCGGCAGCTTGATCGGTTTTTACAAAACTCGACACGTATTTTTGGTTGGGGAACAGCTGAGCACGCAAGGTCTTTTCAAGATCGATTGCAACATCGGGATTATCCTCCAAGAATTTTACGGCGTTGTCATGTCCTTGTCCAATCTTATCTTCTTTATACGAGTACCATGCGCCTTTTTTGTCTATCAATTCGTATTTTACCGCGCAGTCCAGCAAGCTGCCGTAGGGAGAAATTCCCTTGCCGAACAGGATTTCCAGCTCAACCTTTCGGAACGGCGGCGCGACCTTATTCTTTACCACTTTGATGCGCACCTTGTTTCCCCATGCTTCATCCTCATCCTTGCCGAGCACCTCGCCTTTACGGACTTCGATACGTACCGAGGAATAGAATTTGAGCGCATTACCGCCGGTGGTGGTTTCCGGGTTACCGTACGCAATACCGATTTTCATACGGATTTGGTTGATAAAGATGAGAATACATTTTGACCGTGAGATAATCGCCGTCAATTTCCGCAACGCCTGACTCATTAACCGGGCTTGCAATCCCATGTGTGAATCGCCCATTTCGCCGTCAATTTCCGCTTGCGGCGTAAGAGCTGCTACCGAGTCTACAACGATGACATCCACCGCACCCGATCGGACGAGGTTTTCGGTGATTTCCAAAGCCTGTTCTCCCGCATCGGGCTGGGCGACCCACAGTTCGTCGATATTGACACCGAGTTTTTGCGCATACTGCGGGTCAAGGGCATGTTCGGCATCCACAAACGCTGCAATACCGCCCCGCTTTTGCGCTTCGGCGACAACATGGAGGGCAAGCGTAGTTTTTCCCGATGACTCCGGACCGAATATTTCGATAATTCTGCCGCGCGGATAGCCGCCGATACCGAGCGCTTCGTCAAGCAAGATACTCCCCGACGGGATTACTTCGATACCGCTTGCTGCCGTTTTTGTGCCGAGCTTCATCAAAGAACCCTGTCCGAACTCTTTTTCGATTTGTAGACGTGCTGCTTCCAACGCTTTCAGCTTTTCGTCGGCATCGGTAATATTGGTTACCTGATTTATTTCTGATTTTGTTTTTGCCATTTATGGCCTCCATAATTAAGTGCGTTCGGCCGGCGCCTCGTCAGAACATTATCATGACATTCTGCAAAAGCATTTTTTGCTTCCGGCACATTCCGGCTGCCGCATTGCTTCTTATCTTTGTTATATGTCTTTGTTGCGATTTTGGCTTAAAAAAACTGCTGAAAATCACTTTTTTTTTAGAAATTTTTACAAAGAATCAAATTTTTTTCCTGACCGATGTGTTTTTAATCGGAAGGGCAGGGCAGCCGACAATACTGCTGCAATGATTTATAAAAAAATGCCCGTTAATTTATAGCATAAGACACATAAGAAAGCAATATTATGGAAAAACTACACTTTTGAAAGGGTTCCGGCGTCCATCCGGTAAGTCGTACAATTCGGATCTAAAATATTGGAATCATGCGTTACGATAAGCACGGCAGTTCCAAGTTTGTTTATATCTTTTATAGCCTGCATGACACCGGCTGCCGTTTCCGCGTCGAGGTTTGCAGTCGGTTCATCAGCGATGAGCAGCTTGGGCGCATTCATCAGTGCACGCGCAATAAGCATCCGTTTTGCTTCTCCGCCTGAAAGATTTTTCGGCATTTCATTTTTTAAATGAGCTATTCCCATCACTTCCAATAAGCTCAGCGCTCTCCCTTCGGTATCGCCGTCCCGGTTAAATAAAAAAAACGGTACGCGGACATTATCAAGTACCGAAAGATTCGGTAAAGCGCCGAGCGATTGGGGGACAAATCCTATCGACTCGTTACGGTAATAGCTTTTTTCAGTATCGTTCATCGTTGTGATGTCATTATTTTCAAATAAAACAGCTCCCGCAGTCGGTTCTAAAATGCCTGAAATAAGGTTCAGCAATGTCGTTTTTCCCGAACCGGAGCGGCCGACAATAAAGACAAAATCGGAAGAATCGATATTGAAATCGGCCTCCTTAACGGCAAAAAAATCGGAACCGCTTCTGGTAAACGTTCTGGAAAGCTGTTTTGTTTGCAATAACATATCGTAATAATCCAATGGCAAAATTTATCGTTTTCTGTTAACGAACAGATATCCGACATCAATGGCTATCAGCACGATTGCCAGCAGTAAAATGACGGGTTTGGTATAAACGTTACAAGGCATGGTCGCAGTCTTACATGTACCGATAACAACCGTTTGCAATAATATCAAACAAACACCGAGCCCGATATTGGAAAATGCGATACCGATGCGGGAACTCTTAAATAGTAAGAAGATGACACCTAATGCGGCAATTAAACCGCCGAGCATTCGGACAGCCTCGCCCATCCAATGGCACTTCATAAAACCGCCGTCAGCTTTCGGAAAACAGACATGTGCATATCCGAAGGGAGCAAATAAAACGAGCAAACCGATGATAACGATTAACGTTCCTATAATATATTTTTTCATAGTATAACCTCACTAGCACATCAGTATATACGAAATACGGCAAAAGTCAATCTATGGTTACATTATTCTTTGAACATTCTATCGATTGCGTCGGAACAGAATGTGACGTGATGCAACACAGCGTATTGACATAACGGAACTTTATCGATAATATCTGTTTCTGTTATTAAAACAAAACGGGCAATAGCGCAGTTGGTTAGCGTACAAGTCTGGGGGACTTGGGGTCGCCGGTTCAAATCCGGCTTGCCCGATTATTTTCTCTATTTTTTTCTATCCCTATCATACTTTTATTATATCTTTCCATTAAAACGGCTCTATCTTAAAGTATAGAGATTTATAGCGTATACGATAAATGATTTCTTTACAGAACAAGCTGATAGGCTTGCGGTTTTTAAAGACTCCTCGATAGCGGCTGCCCTGTACAAATACCGCTTGACATTAAGCCGTACTGTTTTTATGCTTTTGCCTATGCCCGAAAAAGAGAATAAAGTAAAAACAAGCAAAAAAACGTCGCCGAAAAAGACGGCCGGAAAAACCCAATCGAAAACCAAAAGCCGTACAGGCACTACCACTGCAAAGAAAAAGCCGCGCAGTTCAACCGCCCGTAAAAAGCGTTCGCGCGGGAATATTATTGCCGCATTGGTGATATTGTGCGTTCTGCTTTTGGGGTTTAATCTTGTTTTAGTATTAAAATTAGTGCCTAATCTTAAAAATTCATTAAAACAGGATACCGGCACGGCGCAAACTCAAGTACAACAGGATAAAATCTCAACCGAACAAAAACGGAATGAACCGCTTACGGCAGCACAAGAACCTTCACCATCGGTTACCGTGCCGCAGGTTGCCGCACAAGCACAGCCGCATACCGATTCCGCGGTGCAGCAAAAACGGCAAAACACACCGGCAACGCAGCAAAAAACGGCGTCATCACAGGAGAAAGCGCCGACTGCCAACAAAACAACACCGGCTGCACAACCGGCGCCGCATTCACCTGCTGCTGCATCTGCGCCGGTATCTCAGACCGCTTCTGCAGCGCAGAAAAATACTGCGAAGAAAGAAAAACCGGTAGTCCATCCGGCTCCGCAAAAGAATCCCATACCGGAGAAACCTGCCGTACCCGATAAGAAAAAGACCGTACAAACAATGCAGCCGGTGCAGCCTGCTGCAAAACCGGAAAAGCCGCGCAAGCGTGCTCCTTATGCCGGGAATCTTACCTTTGTGTTTGACGATGCGGGACATAACCTCGACCAGCTTGAATACTTTTTGCGACTCCCGTTCCCCTGTACTATTGCAGTTTTACCCGGATTGCGGTACTCTAGCGAGTCGGCGCGGCGGATACGCAAAGCCGGCAAACAGGTTATTCTGCACCAGCCGATGCAATCGGTCGATCTGCATATCAATCCGGGACCGGGGGCTGTTACGCCGGGACTTTCTGCGGAGCAAATCAAAAACATCGTCAGAAAAAATCTCGAAGAAATTTGGCCGGTAGCCGGGATGAATAATCACGAAGGCTCACTGATGACAGCGGACGAGGCAGCGATGAGCGCGGTCTTGGATGTCGTAGCGGAAAAACATATATTCTTTTTGGATTCGCGGACAACCGCTCGGTCAGTCGTTGCGAAGGTTGCAAAGGAGAAAAACATGGCTGTCTGGGAACGGGCAATTTTTATTGATAACGATAAAAGCCGCGCTGCAATGGAAACGCAAATTAAAAAAGGGTTGAGCATTGCGAGACAGAAAGGCTCTGCCATCATGATCGGCCATGTCTTTACGATTGAACTTGCAGAGCTTTTAACCGAAATGTATCCTGCACTTATCGAAGACGGATTTTCGCTTTCGGCAATTGCTCAAGTTGCACAAAAAGGCACGGTTAACTTCGGCAACTAAAAGAGGATGTCCAAAGTTAATCATGGAACAATAGGAATAACAGAATGAAGATACTTGGAATAGAAAGCTCCTGCGATGAAACGGCAGCTGCCGTCGTGGAGGACGGACATAAAATCATCAGTTCGGTAGTGGCAACTCAGATACCATTTCACGAAGCATATAAGGGTGTCGTGCCTGAGATTGCGAGCCGTAAGCACACCGAATGGATCTTACCGGTTGTCAAAACCGCTTTGCAGGAAGCGGGCGAAACGTTGCAATCGATAGACGGTATCGCCGTAACCAATCGGCCGGGGCTGATGGGGTCGCTGCTGGTGGGGCTGACCTTTGCGAAAACCCTCGCATGGGCATGCAATAAACCGTTTATTGCCGTAAACCACATGCTCGGGCACCTGTACGCAGCGCATCTTGAGCAGGACATTCCTTATCCCTACCTCGGTCTTTTGGTATCAGGCGGCCATTCGCTTATCTGTAAAGTATACGATTTTGATTCAATCGAAGTGCTCGGCAGTACTATCGACGATGCGCCGGGCGAAGCATTCGATAAGGTTGCGAAGTTCTACGATTTCGGCTATCCGGGCGGCGTAATTATCGACCGGCTGGCGAAAAACGGCGATCCCAAGGCTGCAAACTTCCCGATGCCGATACTGCACGAATCCGGCCGCCGGTATGACGTGTCCTATTCAGGCTTAAAAACTGCGGTCATCAATCAAATCGATCAATTCTGGAATCCCGGATATGAAAAAACGCCCGAAAATATTGCAGCGGCTTTTCAATCCAGAGCCGTTAAAATATTGCTGCGTTCCCTGCTGCGGGCGGTAGAAGACACGGGCCTGCACACGATTGTCGCAGGCGGCGGCGTTGCTGCAAATTCGCTGCTTCGTGAAAAACTTGCCGAACAAAAAGGTTTAACGTGCATCTTCCCACCGCTCAAGCTCTGCACGGATAATGCCGCCATGATTGCCGGAGTAGGCTACCGCTATTTGGTGCGTGGCGACAGGAGCCCTCTCGATTGCCCTGCAAGCGCCCGTGTCGAAGGATTTAAACGCCGGAAATCCGCCTCAACATAGCTCGTATTTCTGCTTGCCAGTCTTGCACAAAATCTTCCGGTTCAAGCGGCTGTGCGTTTGAGCCGTGAGACAATACCCATTTCAATATCCGGTACCCTTGCGCTGCGGAAAAGACTATTTCGGTTTTCCCTTCTGCATCGTATTCGGTAATTTTTTGGTCGTCCGCCCATACGGAATCTTTTATTGCGAGACGAGACTCGCCGTAGAATGCAATACGGTAGGTAACCGTTTCCGGTTCCATAAATGAGCCGAATCTTCCGCCGCCGCAGCGGGAAATAAAGTCGTAATTTTCTGGCAGTGTAAAAAGCTCATCGGTAATGCAAAGGTTTTCAATACGCGGAATATAAAAAAGCCGTTCTGCTTGGCGTTCCTCTGCATAGCCGAATAGAAAATATCGCCCGTCATCAAAAAGGAGCTGATACGGACGGACACGCCGATGTACCTTCCCGCTATCCAACACGCCGCAGTAATCGAATTCGATCGTGCGGTTTTGAATCATCGCTTGGTAGAGTGCAGTAAATACCGCTTCATCGATAATGGCATAAGGCATCGGCGGAACAGCGATACGGTCAATAAACGTTCCCGCTCCTTGCCTTTGCGGAAACGTAATAACATCAATGGCATCAACGAGTTCTTTGTAGATCGGCGTTCCCTGATATTGCTGCAGCAGCGTTTTTGCAGCAATGAGCGCCGTTACATCTTTTTGCGAAATATTTTGGATCGGCATTTCATATTTTTTGCTGTAATAAAATCCTTTCTTTTGCGCATTATATTCGATGGGTGCATTAAACCGATCCCGCAAAAACGTTATATCGCGGCTTATTGTCGGGACACTGCACTCCAGTTCTTTTGCAAGTTCGGATGTCTTAGGGAAGCATTCTGCTTTTATCCGGTTATGAATATACGTGAGACGTTCCAACATTTGATGGGTAATTGCACGGTTTGGTTTCTTTTTCATAGTGTTATTATAGTAGGAAAGGGGAGATTTTGGAATCTGCAAAAAACGTAAAATGTTTTTGCAGATTCCGGTGCCTTATGGTTATTTTTATAACTTCAATTCACTCAAATATCGGGAGACATCAAAGTATTTTTTTAAGAATTTATGCCATTCGAGAGGATAATACCCGCTCCTTGTGCCGCTTGTGTGCCTTAAAAAAATCATGTCGATAGATTCACCGTCTAACTCGATTTTAAAATATCGGGGATAGGCCTGATTTATTTTATCATCTCCCCATTTTTCTTGTTTAACAACAAGTCCATCATACTCCAAGCGTGCTAAAAAATTACTCGATTCTACACCCAATGAAATCACCATTTTAGGTTTAAGGACTTTCATCGTTTCAAAAATGATTTTCCAACCGTTTTTAAAATCATCCGCAGTCGGGCGTTCTTCGCTTGCGTTAAGAAGCCGCTGAATAATGACTTGGTAGACAAAGCTGTCAGAAATTGCCGTCATTTCTTCTTTGCTCAGCTCTTCATCATAATCTCTATTCAACAGTGTTTTTTCAAAATTGCGGATAACGTTTGTTCCTTCCTCGCCGTTTTGATGCATACCGATAAAGCTGCGGGTAAAATCGATGCCGTACTCATCAGGACTGTCGCCTGCGCAAAGATAGTGGCTTTCTCCCAATACCATCAGCTTTGTCTGACTTGCGGAATAGTTCTTTCCTATCCACGGCAGCCAGCAAAGATTGTTAATCCGTAAAAGTTGTTCATCGATCTTTTTGTTCATTGTTTTTCTCCTCATATTTTCGTACGACATTTGAATATTCTTGTCTCTTATCTTCTGACCCTAGGATTACTTCACCGTTCTCATCAAAGATAATATCAAATTCGGAAGAATATAAATATTTATCCGACCATAACTGTAGATTTTCTATCGGGATAGTTTTAATCAATTTCCCATCAAAAGAAAAAATATTACCGCCATAAAAAAATTCTTTCCTAATTTTACAATACCTAAATTGTTAGTAAAATAATCACCTCTTTGAGTTGTTATCTCCGTATTGTCTTGAAGATTTCTAATTGTCAGTTCTTCATCATCGTAAATAAGATAACCATCTCTAAGATAAAAATATGATTCTGGAAAATCAGCTCCGGTTATTTTAAATTCATATACCACATCGCCCTTTTTGTTTATGATAAAAAATGAATTAAATGATTTTCTAATCCATGAATATCCACCGATAAACGGACTAGGCAACTTTGAGTGATGATGACATTTGAATTTTGGCTTTATTGCAATCTTTCCCTGATTATCCATGAATCCCCATTCTTCTTTTGCATTCTGAACAGCAATAAGCCCCTCACTGAAACCATACGTTTCAGGTACGTTACGTACATCTACATAAACTTCAAATAGTTCTTTAAATTCTTTATTTACTGCTATGGTTTTATCATCTGCATACACAATTGCAATATCTTCTGAAAATGGGTAAGCTCTATAATATCTTGGTGAAACAACTTTTCCTTTTTTATTTACAAAATATTTTTCCGCATACCATGTTGTTATTAAACCAACTTCTGAAGAGAAAGGTGTCAATATTGTTATCGGACCTCTCATGCCTGTAGTATCTATATCTATTTTTTTTCCGTCCGGCGTTATATAAAACTTATTTTCCTTAAAATCTTCTGCTATTGCCACGCCATTAATAAATGGCATGACTGTTTTATATTGAGCTTTTATGATAATTTTTCCGTTACGATCAATATAGCCATACGTATCTTTTTTCCATTCATCTTGATACGGAAATAAATCTTGGCTGTAGAGTGTTAAGACTACAGTGATACAAAAATAAAAAATACCGATAATTTTTTTCATACAGAACTCCTATTATTTTCAAAATATATGAACAGTTGGCGAATTTTTTATTACCAACTGTTCAATTTCCCTTTTATAACGCGGGATGGTGTTTCTTATACGGGCTCTTGCTACAGCTGCCGCTTGTCAAACTGAATAATGAAGAATATTTCGTTCCACAAAACTTACAGGTATACTGACTTTTTTCAGCCCCCTCATACAGCTCGTGGTATTTTCCTTCCGGATTACGAGAACAATGACCGGAAGTTAAACTTGAAACGCTTGAATAGTTTGTACCACACCATTTACAATAAAATTTCTGTGCCATAATAATCTCCTTTTGGCATTTATTTTTTGAATTGAATACGTGTAACCTATTTGTTGTTCCTGTACAAACAGCATGTGCTGAATTTACATGAGCCGTCATTTTGTTAACATCGCTCCAATTCAATGAAATCTCTTCCATAACTAACCCCCCCCCCCCCCCCTCCAAAAGTCAAGTATGAAAATATTTTTTTGATTCACAAGTGCTGAAATAGTATCTATTGCTCTCAATCTGCGCTTTCCCTTCAATGATTGTCCCAACGACTATACTAATAGCATAGTTAGTCTATCAGGCGATGATAGAGGTAAAAAAATCTTTTTAACAACTGATATTGTTCGATATTGCCACATGGCGGGATTTCAGTCATAGCTTGTTTTCCTTGATTTTATTCGTGCGGAGGGGTGAGTACCTCGCTGCTCAATCGATTTACGACAATGTGTTCATCTTGTATAGAACTGTCAGAATGCTTTAGTAGTTTTTTTACTGCATTGCTTGCAACGATAAACTGTGCGTTGCTTTGAATATTACAAAAGGCATTATTTCCGATTTCGGTAACGCTGTCGGGAATTCTGATAACTCCTAAGCGGCTGCACGCACCAAAAGCTTCCTCACCGATTTGAGTAACGCTGTCCGGTATAGTAATACTTGTTAAACCGGTGCAGCAAACAAAGCTTCTATATTCAATTGAGGTAACGCCTTTTTCGATATTCAATTCCGTTAAACCGGTACAACAGACAAATGCCCACTCGCCAATCTTACGAACGCTGCTCGGAATTTTGATAGTTTTTAAACTGCTGCAACTCTTAAACGCGAGGTTTCCGATTTCGGTAATGCCCTGCGGTATGGTGATAGTGCTTAAATGAGTGCAATTAAAGAAAACACCGATACCGATTTTTGAAATACCACTTCCAATAATAACCTCTTTTAAATCGGTACAATCGCGGAAAAGCCAGTCACCGATTTTAGTAACGTTATCAGGTATAACAATACGTGTGAGACCGCTGCAGCTTTCAAAGGCGTGATGAGCAATTTCTGTAATTGTATCCGGTAATATAAGACTTCCAGTAAGGTAGGCGCTATTTGTTACGCCGATAACTATCCCGTCTGTGATTTCCAGCAACTGTACATTTGATTCTTCTTCAGCAGTAAGCCGTAATGCAGATATCTGTTCCATATTTTCATTATCCTATAAATTCGGATTAACGGTAATTTGTCCGTTCTGTAGATCGCTGCCGCAAGTTTGTAACAGCGCTTTTATCGATTCATTTTTTACGGTAAACCGTGCATCGGGTTTAATATGCGAAAAAGCATCGTATCCGATTTGCGTTAAACACTCGGATTTTATGATTATATTGTCTAACCTTTCACAACTGTCAAATGCACCTTCTCCAATTTCGGTAACCCCATCCGGTATGATAACAGTGGTTACATCAGTACAACCGGCAAGACAATAACCGCCTATTGCGGTAACGTGCTCCGGTATTATGAAAGTCTTTACGGGAGTTGCTTGTATAAGGGTCTTCATATCTTTTGTATAGAGTACATTATCTTTACTACGATAGACCGAATTCGCTTTATCGACGGTAATATCCATTAAGTTTGTGCAATAACCAAAAGGTCCCATACCGATATCAGTAACACTGCTTGGTATAATAATATGTGTTAAACTGCTGCAATAGCAAAAAGCTCCCATAGCGATTTTAATAACGCTATCCGGTATGGTAATACTCGTTACGCCTCTACATCGGGAAAAAGCCCCATAGCTGATTTCAGCTACACCATAAGGTATGACCACACATCCTGTTGCAACAGCCCGTAAAAGTGTTTTCATATCTTTTGTATAAAGTATATTTTCTTGACTGCAATAGGCTGGATTATTGGAATGAATGGTAATACTTGTGAGGTTCATGCAGCGGAAAAAAGCGCCGTACCCGATTTGAGTAACGCTGTCCGGTATGGTAATGCTTGTTAAACCCGTACAGCCGCTTAATGCTTTTCTCCCGATTTCGGTAATAGTGTCCGGCAATATAAGACTTCCGGTGAGGTCGTCTCTATTTGTTACTCCGATGAGTATCCCATCCGTTATTCTCAACAATTGTACATTGGCTTTTTCTTCAGCGGTAAGTTGTAATGCAGATCTTTGTTCCATATTGTCCTCCGGTTATGTTCTATACATTACCTATCAGTTATGCATTGATACTAAATCCGATCATTTTTTGTACGCCGTTTTTTTCTTGCTGCATCTGTGCTAATTCAGTAATAATATATTCAGAAGTTATTTTTTCTTGCGGCATAAACCGTGCTTTTCCATAAAGTGCGTTAAAATCCCCCGGAGTAACGGTTTGCCATTGGTTGAGCTTTTCTATTTGATCAGCATTAAATGACACATTACGAAAATATTTCATCAACAAAGTTTTTATTCCGTTTGCAGAGAGGGCTTGAAACTTAACCATAATATGAAAGCGGCGCTGCAATGCAGGATCCATGATGCTGCGCATATTGGTAGTGCAAATCAATAAACCGTTAAAGGCTTCTATCTGCATTAAAAATTCATTGACCATTGTCCGCTCCCAAGTATTTTCTGCATTGAAACGGTTGGTAAAAAATGAATCAGCCTCATCAAATAATAGTATCGCATCCTGTCTTTCCGCTTCTTCAAAAGCCTCTTTAATATTCTGTTCACTTTCGCCGACATATTTTCCTAATATATCAGAGGCTTTTTTTAAAATAAGCTCTTTAGCCAAAGAATTTGCAATATATCGTGCAAATTCTGTTTTACCGGATCCGGGACTTCCATAGAGTAAAATATTTGACGGAAAGTTACTTTTTAGAAATTGTACTGCTAAGTTTGAGTACCCTTTTTTTATAGAGTAGCTATTGAGATTAAAGGCAGCGTTTGTTTTTTCTTCTTTTAATGTTCCGGAAAAAAACGCATCAAAATTTTTATTGTAAATACAATAAATACTTTCGTCTTCGATATACCCGCTATCTTGCATTAACCCGAATGAAATAAGCTTTTTATCATTCTCAAATAAGCTTCTTATTGCTTGTAAAGACGTATTAATACATTTTGCATATAGCGTTATTTTATTTTCTGTATCTTGGAATAATACATCTCCATAAAAATTATAGAGTTCATAGATTGTCTGTGTTCTATATGCTGCCGTAAGTAATACCGCTTCTTGGTGTGAAAGATGTAAGGTATCAAATAGAAATTCAACAGGAGTTATATCATTAAGTATCTTGGTTATCCGTGCTGAAACATTTATTTTCTGAGGAATGATATACGTATCATTGTTATTTATCTTGGTGGAAAAGAAAATAAGCGCGATAATTTTAGCAAGGTTTTCTTTCTGCATAAAAACACAACGGCAAAGATTTATCGTAAAAATGGAATCGGTCGTAAAATTATCGATGGCAGCAGCGATTTTCGTATCTTCTTTAAAATTTACATCCAATTTACTCCCGTATTCAAACGGATGATTGTAATTCTTTCCCGGCGTAAATACCGTTAGCTGTTTTTCCTTTATTCCTTTTTGAATAAATGCTTGCACAATTGTTTCAGCTTGTGTTTCTTTTTTTAGACGCACAATAAGTGCCTGTAATAACATCAGTAATGATTTATACTTATCCAGATGTTTGCTATTCGAACATAGATTATAAAGATATCCGGCTACAGCCATACATTCCGGCTTACTTTCATCATCGATAAATCTTATTATATCTGTCTGCATAGTTCCCCCGCTTTCCCTTCAGTAATTGTCCCAACGACTATACTAATAGCATAGTTAGTCTATCAGGCGGTGATAGAGGTGAAAATTTTTTTAACAACTGATAGTATTTGAATAGTGTTCATCTTTTTCATAAACGATATTATTGACGGGAAGCTCAAATTTTTTCTCAATAATTTTGGCATGTTTTATTAAAAACCAATCGCCATGATATACATAATATTTACCAAGTAATATATTATATGAGACTCTGCCTCTTGGTAATTTCCAATACTCATCTCTGTACCTTTTCGGTAAATAGTGCAAATAACCATTTTGTTTTAATTTCTCCCATACATTACTATGGTCTTCTTGAGATAGTAGCCATTCACCATATTTTTGTGCAAATGCAATGTCTGTTTTATCGACATAAAATAAATCAGATAAATCGGGAAGGAGCCAAAATATACCAACCATACTTAATACCAATAGCAGGGCATTTTAGTTGCCTGCTGATTCTCTCCTCTGTTCTAAATTATTTTTTTCGATAGCGTCTTTCAAGAAGTCCGTGAATGTTTTTTTATCATGTTGTTTTTGAAACCAATTCGTATTTTTTTCCGCTCTTTCGAACCGTTTGACCCCAAAAACAGGTTCTATATAATGAGGGCCGCAATTATTAAGCCACTGTTTGCCGCACCAAATAACTTTTTCCATCGGTGTTTCTCCTGAATTAAAATTGAACATACACTAGATTTTCACTAATTGTCCCAATGACTATACTAATAGCATAGTCAGTCTATCATGCGATGATAGGGGGGATAAAAATTTTTAAGCCGGTGTTGTATCTTGATTTTAATGCGGAAAATTGTGAAACAAGAGGTTCTAAATGTTGTGGATGTTGGATGTTTTTTCTAGTTACAAATATCTATAGACAATTTTTCACACACTTTTGCTAAAGCTCCATCATTTCTCTGTCTTTTAGCTCATGTTGGTTTGTGCGTTATAGAGGGCGGCATAGACACCGCCTTTTGCCAATAGCTCTGCATGTGTTCCTTGCTCGCAAATGCCTTCATCATCAACTACTACAATACGGTCTGCACTGCGGATTGTTGAGAGGCGGTGGGCTATAATCAGTGTTGTACGGCCCTGTGCGAGTTCTTCAAATGATTTTTGAATTTTTATTTCCGTTGCGGTATCAAGAGCTGAAGTTGCTTCATCCAGTATTAAAATCGGGGGATTTTTTAAAAAGGTTCGTGCAATCGCAACCCGCTGTTTTTGCCCGCCGGAAAGCTGTACCCCCCGCTCTCCGACAAGCGTATTATACCCGTCCGGCATCTGCATAATATCTTCATGAATTTCAGCCCGTTTTGCTGCATGTACTATATCCTGTTCAGAAGCGGCACTGTTTCCATAAGCAATATTTTCCTTAATGGTATCGGCAAATAAGAAAACCTCCTGTTGCACAATACCGATTTGCCGCCGTAAACTGTGCACGGTAATATCCTGTATATTCCGCCCATCGAGGGTAATACTTCCTGCGGATGGTTCATAAAAACGGGGCAGTAAATTACATAAACTACTTTTTCCTCCGCCGGACGGTCCTACAAAGGCAATGGTTTGCCCTGCCTGTATATCCAGCTCGATATTTTGTAATACCGTAACCCCATCTTGATACGAAAACGAAACATCATTATAGCGGATATTTCCATGTGCTGAAGTAATTTCTACCGCATTATCATGGTCTCTAATACTATCATCTGTTTCCATGAGTTCTTTAAAACGTTTAAAACCCGCCATACCATTGGCGTATAGTTCAATAAAAGCCGTAAGCCGGCGGATAGGCTGTAAAAATGCACCGGCAAAAAGCGTTACGGTAATAATGTCGGTAAGCGTCATCGTCTGCTGCATAATAAAAAAACCGCCTGCGGCAATAATCACCAAATGTAACATTGAAATAAGAAACTCTAAACGGCTAAAGAAAAATGCCATATTCCAATAAAAACGTTTTTTTGCCGTATAAAATGCCTGATTGTTTTTTTCAAACCGTTCTTGTTCATAGCCTTCATTGGTAAATATTTGTGTTACACGTATTCCGGAAAGAGCGGGTTCAATAGCGGTATTGATTGCAGCAGTTTCTTCTTTTACGCGGCGGGACGCTTTCATAATATGTACACGGCAGCGGACAGTGTGAAAAAATGCGATGGGTATAAAGAGCGTCAAAAGCAGTGCGAGCTCCCATCTGATAGAAGCCATAAGTGCCAGCGAGCCGATCAGCGTTAATACTGAAATAAAGAGGTCTTCCGGTCCGTGATGCGATAACTCGGTAATTTCGAACAAATCTGTGGTGATGCGGGACATCAGCTGTCCGGTTCTATTGGTATCAAAAAAATGAAACGACTGTTTTTCTATATGGCGAAAAAGATCCCGCCGCATATCCGCTTCAACTTTAACGCCGAAAAGATGCCCGAAATACGTTACAAAATACTGAGCAGCACTGCGGATAAGATATAATCCTATCATTATTACAATAAATGTATAAAAGGCAGCATAGTCAGCCTTGGGTAAAAAATGCTGTATGCTGTATCTACTTGCCATGGGGAAGATAATATCTACCGCTGCAATAAAAGCTGCACAGCACAGATCGGCAGTAAAGAGTTTCCAATGAGGTTTAAAATATGAAAAGAATAGACGCATACGGTGTATTCTAACAAGAGTTGGAAAAAATGTATAGAAAGTGCATGGGATTTAGAAAAATCCTCGAGATGTTCGACAACACACATATCGAAGAGGTCTAATACTTACCCAAAACCTATCAGCCCGGTCAATGCTCCTTGTGGACAGATGCCCGGTATTCCGCCGGCGATTGATGATACAGTTTTCGGAATGCACAAGAAAATTTACCGGCATTCGCATAGCCGAGATGTGCAGCAATGCTCCCGATTGACAATGCCGGTTTAGATAGTAACAAACACGCATGTTGCATCCGTGCTTTTAAAATATACTCACGGGGCGAAAGACCGTAAAGGAGCCGAAATGTCCGGCGGAATTTTGTATGCCCCATAGCTGCTATACTGCATAATTCTTCCGAGCATGGCGGGTTTAGAATGGAGCGTTCAATAGCAAGTCTGACTCGCTCCAATGCTTTGCGTTCAATGGGAGAAAGACAAGCCTTCGTTGGGTTTAAAGAAACATCTACTTGCTTTCTGTGCCGCTGAACATTTCCTGCAGCAACAGAGAGCAGTTCCCCCACCTTACTTTCATAGTAGAGGCTTGATGTTTCTCCTGAAAGAATCTTGTGCTTAATCTGAAGAAAAATACTGCCGATTTCCGGTGTGTTATAATTACATTCGCACCAAGAAAACAAGGCTGCATACTGTAAGCCGTCAGACGCATATCGGCTTTGCAGGAAAGGAAGAAAGTAATCTTCAAGAAGGAGTACCGATATATAGCGAATGGGAATACCTGCCCGATAGAGAACCCGTCCTTTGGAAGGGCGATTTAGATACAGATTTATTCCTTCTTGAATTACTGCAGTGCGCTTGCCATTTTGAATGAGCCTTACTTCCCCTGATTCCAAATAATACATTTTTATCATTTTATGTTCGATTTGGTATCGGCGTTCCATATCGTGATAGGGAGTCCAGTCGCTGACGGAAAGAAAGATGCCCTCAGCCGGCTGCACCTGATACATGATACCGTGTCCTGCCTTTGCCGGAGGATAGTAGGTATGAATAGTTCCGCATTTTTCATTCGTTTCATTAAAATGGTAGTCTGCCATATAAAAGGAGGCATCGCCCAATTTATGAAATGCCTGCTGTTGATTTTTCTCTGTCACAGATGAGATTCCTCACTTTCAGTAATGTCCCTAAACATCTTTTTTTATGTCCTTAAACGCCGCGTATATGGCAATACTAAAAATGATAAATTGATATATCACAATCATTTATCATATATACCAAAAGCTTGTAAGCTTATGAGGGCTGTTTGACAGTGCCTCACCGGATAACTATAGTAGCTCATACTCGTTAGCCGTGTCTAACTACTAAAACATAGCATATTTTAGTCATGATGCAAACGGGTACGATGGGAAAAGATGAAACATTATTTTTTCCAAATACAAATAGAGTGTGAGGAGGACTTCTCTATGGCAAATGAAATGAGCAAAAAAGGTCTTACAACACGAGACCTGATTACCACCGGAATTTTAGCAGCACTGTATGTTGTTTGTGCGTTTATCGGCGAGCTGATATTCGGATTTTTCCCCGTGTTGACGTTTCTGTGTCCTTTGTCGATTGCACTGCTTTGCGGACCGGTTTTTATGTTAATTATTGCTAAAGTTCCAAAGCATGGACCTATCTTCATTACCGGCATTTTAGTAGGCGGTGTTTTGTTCGTAACGGGAATGTATTGGCTGATGTGCTTAGCGTATATCATTTTAGGAGTAGTAGCCGAATTGGTGGCTGGCTCTACAAATTTTAAAAGCAAGACCAGAAATTTATTTGCGTATATGATTTTTGTTATCAGTCCTATTTTTTCCTATGCAATGCTGTGGATCAATCGTGATGAGTATGTAAACTACCTCGTGAAAAATGGAACGGAACAGGCATATATGGATACGATGATTGCCAACGCGCATCTATGGGTACTGCCTGCTATGATTGCCGGCAATTTGATCTGTTCATGTATCAGCGGAAAATTTGGACAGCACTTACTCAGAAAACATTTTGAAAAAGCCGGGTTGGTGTAATGACTGCACCGTTTTCGGCGGATATTTTTTGTAAAACACAGCACTTGGATCCCCGAACAAAGTTTTATATGCTGCTCGTCGGTACCGTAGACCTCTTTCTTGCACCGACAGTATATTATGAGGTTGCACTGGTAGCACTCATTACGATAGTCGGATTGAGCTGCGGAGAAAAACGGTTTACTTTGAAAATGACCGGAATATACACATCCCTTATAATCTTATATCATATAGGAATTTATGGGATGACCGGCTGGCTGCAAATCGCCATTGTAACATTTACCTTTTATATTCGGAAGATATTTTCTTGCGCGATGATGGGCGGCATATTAGTTGGAACCACGCAGGTTAATGAATTTATGGCAGCGATGCATCGTATTCACGTCCCTAAGTCTGTCATCATTCCTATGACGGTGATGATTCGATATATCCCGATGGTTCAGGAAGACTGGGGCTTTATTCACGACGCAATGAAAATGAGGGATGTCGCACCTACCGTGAAAAGTTTGTTGACTCATCCTATTCGTACTGTTGAATGTATTTATGTTCCGATGATGATGTCCGCCCTCAAGGTGGCAGACGAACTTTCCGCAGCCTCTATTACTCGAGGGCTGGAAAATCCAAAGCAGAGAAGCTGTATGGCGGATATTCGTTTTACGTGGAAAGATTGTGTGTGTGCTTTTGCGTTTACCGTTTTTTTTGTGATTTCTATCCTATTTATGATAGGCAGGAATCTCGCATAGGATGATTACAGCATGATAGAGATGGAAAAGGTATCTTTCAGTTACCATAGCTCCGCACAAAACGCGAATATATCTCACATTGACTTAACAATTCAAGCTGGAGAATGTGTATTGCTGTGCGGCCGGAGCGGATGCGGAAAAACAACCTTGATTAGATTAATCAATGGTCTTATTCCCTCGTTCTATTCCGGAGAATTATCCGGTTCAGTATTGATTAACGGAAAGGCTGTTAAGGAAACTCCTCTGTATCAACTTGCGGAACAGGTAGGCTCTGTATTTCAAAATCCCCGTTCACAGTTTTTTAATATAGACACAGACAGCGAAATGGTATTCGGTATGGAAAATCTCGCTTGGACGAGAGAAAAGATGACAGAGCGGTTGAGTAAAACAATTCGTGATTTGCAAATCGAAACACTGAGCGGAAGACGGGTTGCAGCGTTATCGGGCGGAGAGAAGCAAAAAGTTGCATTCGCTTCTATCTATGCTCTTTCGCCTGATATTTATTTATTGGATGAACCTTCTTCCAATTTGGATACGGCAGCCATCGAAAGTCTGCGAAAAATAGTGGTATTATTAAAAAAGCAAGGAAAGACTATTATGATAGCTGAACATCGGATCCATTATCTTAAAGATATTGCAGACCGCATTCTCTATATGGAGCATGGAACGATCCGGCAATCCTTGACATCGGAACAAGTGTGTAACATTTCAGAAGCTGATCGGTGTACTATGGGATTAAGAACGATGGACTTATCGCACATTTGTATTCCCGATAGAACACGGAACTACGAAAAAACCATATTAGCAATTCAGAATCTTGCTCTTGCACATCATGATCATACAGTACTAGCCGGGGTTAGCCTTTGTGCCGCACCGGGAGAAATCATCGGGATTATCGGTCATAATGGTGCAGGAAAGTCGACATTTTCCCGTGCATTGTGCGGCTTACACAAAGAGACGGCTGGGACGGTTACGTGGAATGGCAAGATACTGAGTGCAAAAGAGCGTTTGCAGCATTGTTATATGGTGATGCAGGAAGTGGGCTATCAACTTTTTGCGGATACTGTGGAAAAGGAGTGCTGTTTCGGCATACAATCTCCGGATTATGAAGCTGCAAAACAGGCGATGGAACAGCTTGGTATTTGGGAGTACCGGAATGTACATCCCAGCACGCTTTCCGGCGGACAAAAGCAGCGTACAGCAGTCGCGGTAAGCATGGTATGCCGGAGAGACATTTTACTTTTTGATGAACCCACTAGCGGGTTGGATTATGACAGCATGGTCAATGTTTCCCGCCTCTTTCAAACCCTCTCTGCTATGGGCAAAGTGCTTTTTGTCGTAACACATGATTATGAATTTTTGATTTCCGCTTGTACCCGTATTTTACACTTGGGGAACGGCGGCATTGTGGGGGATTATGCCATGTCTCCGCAGAACGAAGAAAAACTTAGAGCTTTCTTTTGCTCATCATAGAGCGGTGTATTCGTATCATATCCTAAAAATTGGAAGTATATTTCTATTGCAGAACCGCCAAGGACAGCGGTGATTCCACACAGCTGCGATATTTATCATTTATAATTTGACAAATGGAAAAAAGCAGGTATATAATATTTTCTGTTGTGAATTGACCTGCTTCATGTTAATTGACGGGCAATCACTGTTGTAATTGTAGAGAGGAGGTCTACTATTATGGAAAAACAAAGCGGTAGAAAATTGGGACTGTTACCGCAGCTTGCTTTGGGGATTCTTGCCGGTGTGCTGCTCGGGTTGTTTGTACCCGCTCCGGTGATGGGGATTATTGCGACAATTAAAAAGTTACTCGGTTCGCTGATCTTTTTTGCCGTTCCGCTCGTTATCTTCGGCTTTATTGCTCCGGCTATTTGCGATTTAAAAGCAAATGCGGGGAAAATGCTCGGTGCATTTTTGCTGATGTCATATCTATCTGCGGTCGGCGCATCCTTGTTTTCGACTGTAGCCGGATATATTCTTATTCCGTTCCTGCATATTCCGTCACAGGCTGCCGAATTGGTGGCAGTACCGACGACGGCATTCTCCCTGAATATTCAGCCGATTATGCCGGTTATGACCGCACTGGTATTGGCTATCTTAGCCGGTATTTCGGTTATTTGGACAAAGGCTGCTACGGTTGAAAAACTCTTAAAAGAGATTCAGGCAATGGTACTTGAAATTGTCAACCGCGTTATCGTACCGGTACTGCCGTTCTTTATTGCGACAACCTTTGCCGAGCTTGCATACAGCGGCAGCTTAACCCGCCAGCTCCCCGTATTCTTGAAAGTGATTATTATCGTACTGATCGGTCATTTTATCTGGATGACATTGCTGTACCTCATCGGCGGTGCGGTTTCAAAGCAGAATCCGCTTGAAGTGGTAAAGCACTACGGCCCTGCGTATGCAACCGCTGTCGGTACGATGTCGAGCGCCGCGACATTGCCGGTTGCCTTACGCTGCGCGCATAAGTCCAGCGTTCTGCCTGCCGATATCGTTGACTTCGCTATCCCGCTGGGAGCGACAACTCATTTGTGCGGTTCCGTTCTTACCGAAACATTCTTTGCAATGACGATATCTCAGATGTTGTACGGATCGGTTCCCTCAATCGGAACAATGGTTTTGTTCTCATTCCTGTTCGGTGTATTCGCTGTCGGAGCGCCCGGCGTACCCGGCGGAACGGTTATGGCTTCGCTCGGTATCGTCATCAGCATACTCGGATTTAACGAAATCGGCACCGGCTTATTGATCGCTATCTTCGCCTTGCAGGACAGCTTCGGTACAGCCTGCAATGTAACCGGAGACGGAGCGCTTGCGCTTATTCTGCGCGGTGTGTTCTATAAACCGGATGGGACGTTAAAACAGGCGTAAGGTATGGAACTCACGGACTTCGACTGTAATCAATTTATCGCGATCCTTCAAGAAGAGTTGGTTCCTGCGCTCGGCTGTACCGAACCGATTGCCATAGCGTATGCGGGCGCTCATGCCCGCACTTTACTCGGTAAGATTCCCGACCGTGTGTGTATCAAAAGCAGCGGTAACATTATTAAAAATGTAAAGAGTGTTACCGTCCCTAATTCGGGCAATATGAAGGGAATTCCGGCGGCGGCGGCAATCGGTATTATCGGCGGCAATCCCGATAAGGGGCTTGAGGTGCTTGCCGACATAACCGAAGCCGATATCGCTCGCACCAAGGAATTTTTGGAAAAAATTCCTTGTAAGGTTTCCTTGTTGGATACGGTGGCTTCTCTGCATTTTATTGTAGAAGTTTTTGCCGGCGCCGACAGCGCATCGGTTGAGATTATCCATCAGCATACGAATATCGTGCGTACAACCAAAAACGGAAAAGACGTGTTATCCGTTCCGTTTGATCCTACAAGTGCAAATGCCGCGTTGACCGACCGGTCGGGATTGTCGGTAAAAAAGATCCTTGAGTTTGCCGATACGATAGACCTTGACCGCGTCCGCCCGATACTGGAGCGGCAGATCGATTATAATACCCGCATCGCGCAGGAAGGATTGGAGCACCGCTACGGAATTAACGCGGGCGCGAATCTCCTAAAGGCTGCTGAAGCGGAACGGGCTGTTACCGTAAAAATCCGTGCGCAGGCCGCCGCTGCCGCAGGTTCCGATGCCCGCATGAGCGGCTGTACCTTGCCGGTCGTTACCAATTCGGGCAGCGGCAATCAGGGATTGACGGCATCGCTACCGGTTATCGTGTTTGCCGAAGAAAAAAAGCTCCCGCATGATAAGCTGTTGCGCGGGCTGTTGGTCAGCAACTTGATTGCGATTCATCAAAAGACGCGGATCGGACGGCTTTCCGCCTATTGCGGGGCTGTCAGCGCTGCGTGCGGAAGCGGCGCTGCCGTTACCTATCTTTCAGGTGGAAGCTATGAACAGGTATGCGAGACGATTACCAATACCCTTGCGGTTGTGTCGGGAATTGTCTGCGACGGCGCTAAACCTTCGTGCGCTTCGAAGATTGCCTCATCGGTTGATGCGGCGCTGAATGCGCATTATCTTGCAATGCAGAACCGAGTGTTTGAACCCGGTGAAGGTATTGTAAAAGGCGACATAGAAAAGACCATCGCCGGTGTAGGCTCGGTCGCTGCAGACGGCATGAGGGAAACCGATAAGGTGATTTTACGCATTATGGTGGACGACGATTAAAAATTAAATACAAAAATGCCGATTGGGTCATCATAAGTCTGATCGGTATTTTTTGTATATGAAAAGTTGTATAGAGATAACTCTAAAAATCTAACAGGGCTTTTAGAGCTGTCCATAGATAAGGAGGAGAAATTGTGAAAAAGACATTGATAACGGGCGGTACGCTCGTAACTGAAAACGATACGTTTAAGGCTGACATTGCGATAACCGGCAGCAAGATAACCGGAATCGGACATTTTAATCCCGTCGATTTTGATGCCGTGTATGAAGTTCCCGGCTGTTATGTCATGCCGGGGCTGATCGATGCGCATACGCATCTTGAGTTGCAGCAGTCTCCGCAATACCGCGCCGTCGATGACTTTTACACCGGTACCGTTGCGGCAGCTTGCGGCGGTACAACCTCCGTTATCGACCATATCGCTTTCGGTCCCGCCGGATGTAATCTGCATTATTCCATAGACCGATACCATGAGCTTGCAAAAAAGGCAGTTATCGACTACGGCTTTCACGGTGTTATTCAGCATGTGGATGATGCAATTTTGCGGGAGCTATCCGGCATCATTAAAAATGAAGGGATTACGAGCTTTAAGGCTTATACGACTTACGGATTTAAAATTGACGATACGGGCTTTTATCGCTTGTTGCAAACCGTGAAAGAAGCAGGCGGTATTTTAACCGTGCACTCGGAAAACGATTCGCTTATCAACTATCTCCGGTCAAAATTCGTAAAAGAAAAGAAAATGCTGCCTATCTATCATGCGCGCAGTCGGCCTAACGAAACGGAAGCTGAGGCTGTTTCCCGCCTTATCCATTTTTCGGAAATGGTGGAGGATGCGCCGCTGTATATTGTACACCTTTCTACAGGAGAGGCGCTTATCAGCGTTGTAGAGGGACGGCAGCACGTTAACCGGTTGTTTGTAGAAACTTGCACGCAGTATCTGACGCTTTCGGAAGAAAAGTATGGAAATGAGAACGGCAGTCCCGATGATCCTGAAAATATCGAAGGGCTGAAATATATGATGGCGCCGCCCTTGCGCAGAAAGCAAGATATAGAAGCGCTTTGGATCGGGCTTGCAAACGGCGATATCCAAGTCGTTGCAACCGATCATTGTCCCTTCTTATTAAAAGAAAAGATGGACACCAAGGGCGATTTTACCAAGGGGCCGGGCGGCGCTCCCGGGATTGAAGAGCGGGTGCGGATTATTTTCTCCGAAGGTGTACAAAAAAAGCGGATTTCGTTGGAGCGCTTCGTGCAGGTGATGGCCGCAAATCCTGCCCGCATCTTCGGTATGTATCCTCAAAAAGGATGTCTTTTGCCCGGCGCCGATGCCGACATTACGATTATCAATCCAAATGCGGAAGAAGTGCTGACAAAGAAAAACCTGAAAAGCGCCTGCGATTACTGCACGTATGAAGGGATGAAGGTGCAGTGTGCAATCGATTCCGTATTCAGCCGCGGGGAATTAATCGTAAAGCATAACGAATTTTTAGGCAAAAAGGGCAGGGGACAATTCATCTTTAGAAAACCGCCGTTTTAAATGCAGCCGCTAGTTTTTTAGAGGTTCCCATATGCACATACGATTTTCGGAAAACGGCAGCAGGCTATACGATTTTTTTAACCTTTTTGCGCATAAGGAGCATATACTTAACCGGCGCGAAGAAGAAAAAGGATATGACGATGTATGTTACACGCTCTTCTTATCGCTTTTGAATAAGGCAAAGGATATGCTTGAGCAATTTGAAGCATATTACTATCCCGGATGCGCCTTGTTCGGAAATTTTATACCGTATTTGTATTACACCGACTATCAAAAGGAAGAAGAGCTGCTAAGCGATCTTGCCGCTTGCGATAGCGGCAAATTGCAGGCAATGATACTTTCCTCGCTTTTGTATAACTTAAAAGGCATTTCAATCGAAAAAGCGGAAGATGTAATTCCATATCTGGACGATATACGCCGAAACGGTATGTTTACGTTCTTGCATGGATTATCCATGACCGATAACGCAAAGTGGAGGATCCTTTGCGCATGGAATGACCCTGAAAGTACACGGGATTCCTATATTGCATTGATGAAAGCATTTCTGCCTCTGTTTTTAGAAGAATACGCTTTATACCGCGAGGAAGTGAAGGCGTACGGACTTGACCTGCAAAAAAGGCTCGTAAAACACGGATATACCGTTATCTCCGATATGTGGAAAGGCATCTATGACGAGTGGGATAATACTGAGAAATACCTGTCAAATGCTTCGTATCTTTTTATTTCTATTGGAGCTGCTCCCCTCATGAGTACGGGTCGTGATGAAGGCGATAAAACCAAAAGGACATATGTGCAAGGCTTTCATTTGGAACAAGGTTTACAAAAACTCAGACAAACGATAATTAATAATCGTGAACGGCTGGTATTCTTTTTTAAAAATTTAGGAGACGCTACGCGGTTTCAGATATTGGAACTGATCGGAAAAGGATTAGGCACAAATAAAGAACTTGCAGAAGCCCTATCGCTGACAACGGCCACCGTATCCTATCATTTAAATTACTTATTCAATGCAAATATGATTTTAAGAACGGATAAAGACGGTAAATCCGTGTTGGCCGTAAACAAACGAAGCATCAAGAAGACATTAGATGTGTTTCTAGTAAAATTGTAAAAATTGCTAATTTTAACATATATCCATCTAATAATTATTGATTTTTTTTACCGCTCGCTGTATACTGCGTCAGTTAGTACATACTAACAAATACTATATCATAGGGGTAGAAAAAATGAAAGATATAATGAAGCTTTTGGCCTTGACTGTAGCTGTTTCCTGTATGCTTTCGTGTCAGAATAAAAAGGATTCAAATCAGGCAAAAAAAACTGATGAACAGACATCGGTACAAACGGCAGCGTATGAGCCCGTAACGATTGAAACCTTTAAAAACACCTTTACCTTTACCAAGGTGCCTGAAAGAGTTGTCTCGTTAAGTTTTAGTGAAACGCAGCTTTTGGTAGCGCTCGGTTTAGCGGACAAGATTGTCGGCATCGCGACGGCGGAAACAGGAGTTGCCGACTGTTTACCTGAATATCAGGAAACATTACGCAAGCTCAAGGTTATTTCGGATAGTAAACCTACTTTTGAAGTGCTGCTGGAAAGTAATCCTGATTTTGTTGTCGGTACGGTGTACAGCTTTACGCAATACGGCGTAGCACCGGCAGAAGATTTTGTAAAAAACGATATTCCCTATTATGCGCTTAGAGGTACCTACGTAGAAAATTCAGGGATTGAGGACACCTATAAAGATATTGAAAACCTCGGTAAGATATTTAAGGTAGAAGAAAGAGCTGCTACATTGGTTAAACGTTTAAAGGAGCGGGAAGCGCAATATGCAGCTCATGCACCGAAAGAAAAGTCATGCAAGGTGTTTGTTTATAATAGCGGGGATGAAAAACAAGCGGTTACCATCGGCAAAAACTGTCTTGATGAAAAAATTGTCAGTATGGCAGGAGGTCAAAACATCTTTAATGATATTGCGAAACGGTATGGCAGGGTGAGCTGGGAAGAAATTGCAGTGCGGAATCCTGAGTTAATCGTTATCTACGATTATAATGACGGAAATACAGCCGGGACTCTCGAAGAAAAGATCGCGGAACTCAAAAACAATCCTGGACTCTCCGATGTGGAGGCAATTAAACATAATAATTTTACATCAGTAAAATTGATAGAAGTATTTCCGGGGCTTCAAATATTCGATGCGATAGAAAAAATACAAACCGCTATTGAAGGCATTACAGCGCATTAGGCTTCATATGCAAAAATATGATATCGATACAAAAAAGACAGCCGTACTATGTACGCTTCTAACGGCTGCGATTATCGTATCCGTACCGCTGACATCGTTTTTAGGCTCGGCACAGCTCGGTATCGCTGACGTATTACAGGTATATGCGAGCAAGATAAGGCCTGATGCTCCCGTTTCAATCCCCAAAGCCTTTATCAACATTGTATGGGAACTGCGGCTACCGCGTGCTTTGCTCGGTATCTGCGTCGGCGGGGGGCTTGCCGTGTGCGGCGCGGTGATGCAGGCGCTTACTGCCAATGTGATGGCGGAGCCGTATACCTTAGGCGTTGCCTCTGGCGCTTCGTTTATGGCCGCTTTAAGCATTGCAACAATGGGAAACATTGCCGGAATATCGGGTATAACGCCTTCCATCGGTGCTTTTATCGGCGCCTTTGCCGCTATGATGCTGGTATACGGGATTGCAACGGATACCTATGGAGCCTCAAACGCACGGCTTATTCTGACCGGCATCGGCATATCGATGATCTGCGCCGCTTTTACCCAGCTGGTTATCACATTCGTAGGCAATGAATATAAGATAAAGAGCATTGTGTATTGGTCTATGGGGAGTTTGGCAGGAGCACGATGGGATGTGCTCGCGTTACCGGTCATTGCGCTTACTGTAGGAGGGGCGCTTCTTTTTTTACATGCCGAACAGATTAACCTTTTGGCAATGGGAAAAGATACGGCTACCATACTCGGAACAAATGTCGGTGCTTTGCAAAAAAAGCTTATTCTGATTATCTCCGCCATTACCGGCGTTATGGTTGCCTCGGCAGGTACCATAGGCTTTATCGGGCTCATCATACCGCATATTGTTAGGTTTTTTATCGGTGCCGATAACAGAAAAACGCTACCGGTTATTCTACTGACAGGCAGTCTATTTACGATGTGGATGGATGCGGTTGCAAGAACCGTATTGGCGCCGCGCGAACTGCCGATCGGTGTACTAACCTCGCTGCTCGGCGGGCCGTTTTTCTTATTCTTGCTGAAAAAGCATCGGTAATTGACGTATGGATATACTGAAAACTGAAAAAGTATGCTTTGACATACACAATATACGTTTATGCAATGATATTTCCATTACGGTAAAAAAAGGGGCGTTTACCGGAATCATAGGGCCGAACGGAAGCGGCAAAAGCACGTTTTTAAAACAAGTATATGGAGTACTCAAACCTACTTCGGGGGTGATTTTTTTACGCGGCGAGGATATATCGGGCTTGAGTAACCGTAAACGGGCGGAAAACATGGGTGTTTTGGCGCAAGAAAATTTTACGGAATTCCCGTTCAATGTAGAAGAAGTAACCGCAATGGGAAGAAGTATGTACCATACGCTCTTTCAAGGCGAAAACGACACGGATAGAGCAATCGTAAGCGCCGTTTTAAAACAGGTCAATATGGAAGATAAGCGGAAGCAATGTTATGCGACGCTTTCGGGCGGCGAAAAACAGCGGGTTTTATTGGCGAGGGCGTTGGCTCAAGAAACCAAGCTACTCATTATGGATGAGCCGACTAATCACTTGGATATCGGCCATCAATTTCAAATTATGGAATTTTTGAAAACTCTCGATATGACGATATTGTCGGCTATTCATGATTTGAATTTGGCAGCCCGTTTTTGCGATTATCTTATCTTATTGCATCAAGGCGCAATACTGGCGCAGGGAACGCCGAAAGAAGTGTTAACAAAAGAAATACTGCGCGATGTTTTTCATATCTGCGCCAAAATGAGAGAACAGGACGGCAGAATCGTGATAGATTTTATCTCCTCAGTTCATACGGCTAATGCGGATCATACAGCGAAGGGGAAAAGCGGATGTTCATAAATAAACAGCTCATCAGCCTTTCCCGTGGGGGAAGAAAGCTGTTAATTCTTTCTTCCGTCCTTAATTTCGTGTTACTCGCTGCAAAAACGCTTACGGCGATTTGTACGGCAGTAACAGTCGATCTTATATTCAGAAAAGCGAAGGTTCCGTTTTTTACGTCCTTACAGTCCATCTTTATCTGTATGGGAGCACTCATCGTTACGATTATTGTGCTGCAGCGTATCGTAGGCGTAACCGAACAAAAATGCAGTATCAAAATAAAAACGGCGTTGCGCGAGCAGGTGTTTAAAAAACTGTTCGCGCTCGGCCCCGCTTATACGGTGAACCGGCGCTCGGGCGAGATTGCCGCGATGGCGTTTACAAAAATAGAATGGCTCAGTCCGTATTTTTATCAATACCTCCCTTTTGTAAGCGGAACCGTTTTACTTGATGCCGTGTTAATTGCCGTCCTTTTTTATCTTGATAGCGCCGTAGGCTGTATCTGTCTTGTAGGGGCGGCTGGGATGCTCGGCTTTCCGATGTTGTTTTTTAAGGTTATGCGGGAGCGCGGCGAAAAAGAGAACGCTGCTCATTCAAAGTATTATGCCGATTGCTTGGATGCGGTACAAGGATTACCGTCGCTAAAAGCCTTGAATGCGGATGAGTATCAAAAAAGCAAAGCTGCAAAAGCAGGGCGAAATCCTGCGTGTTACCATTATGAACCATTTAAAAGTTACTATGATTGATAACGGCGTTTTACAGCTTTGCGCTACAATCGGAGGTACCTTATCCGCTGCGGTCGCGGCATTAAGGGTATATGCATATACCAATCCTGAAAATATCATTTATATGTTATTTTTAACGGGAGCTTGCTTTTCGCCGATGTATTTGCTTATCAATATTTGGCATTTAGGGTACCGCGGCGTTACGGCTTCATACACTATTTACGATTTTCTTAACTTGCCGGTTACTCATTCGCTTTCGGCTCACGTTTCAAATGTGCCGATAGAAACCGAGATGAAAGAAAGCCGGACGGAAAAAAGAGATCATACAGATAGCAGTACGCAAAAGACACTGCAAGCGCCTGACGTAAAAGCCTATACCGGCGATATTGTCTTTAAAAATGCCGTTTTTGCCTATACGGAAGATACCGTAATCGATGATATTTCGTTTACGATTCCGCACGGAACCACGACGGCGCTGGTCGGAGCTTCCGGCAGCGGAAAGTCTACCATTGCGCACCTTCTTGCAGGGTTTTATCCGCTTAAAAGCGGAACAATCACCATAGGCGATACAATCCTGTCCGAAAAAACAGTAGTTGAAATACAAGACCTCATTTCGGCTGTTTGGCAGGATAGCCACATGTTCTTTGGAACCGTTTACGAAAATATTCTTATCGGCAAACCGGACGCCGCAAAAGAAGAGGTTATTGAAGCAGCAACAAAGGCACGGATACACGATTTTATTACAAGCCTGCCCGACGGTTATGATACGAACATCGGAGAACACGGAACAAAATTTTCAGGCGGAGAAAAACAACGCATTGCCATCGCACGGGCATTTTTACGGAACTCGCCTATTCTGATTTTTGATGAAGCGACCTCTTCGCTCGACCGGCATAACGAGATTGAAATTCAAAAGAGTTTTTCCGAATTGTGCAAGGGGAAAACCGTGTTGGTCATTGCCCACCGCCTTGCAACCATTCAAAAAGCCGAACAAATTTGCATCATACGCAAGGGAAAAATAGAGGACAGAGGAACGCATGAGCAGCTGTCTTTGCATTCCGAATCCTATCGCACCCTCATGGGCAGCCAAATTGTATAACCGTTGCATAGGGCATCTCTAAAAGCTCGATTAGTTTTTAGAGGTTCCCTGATAAGGAATATCGATGAAAGAAAAATCAAGGCTTTTTTATCTTTTTGCACTTACAAAATACATCAAAGGCTTTCACCTGTATTTAGGTATTTCGATCGTTTGTAACGCAGTGTTTAAACTTATTCCGCTCGCGCTCACCCTCTTAACCTCGTACATGATAAGCGCAATCGTCTTAGGCAGTGCGGAAAAAACAAAGCTGCTGTTCGCTTTTGTTTGCGTTTTTATTGTACTGCAAGCCGTTTTTGCGTATTTGGATATTCTTGTCGGACACGATATGGCCTACAGGATTTTAGCCAAATTAAGAATAATCGCCTATAACAAAATAGATGAGCTGGCTCCGGCCGGACTTGAAAACGAAAGAAGCGGCGATTTAATTTCGATCGTTTTAGATGACGTGGAAATTCTTGAATGGTTTTATGCCCATACCATTGCACAGATTTTTGTGGCGTTCCTTATTCCGCTTGCAGCTCTCATCTTTATGGGGAGTCTTTCACCGTATCTTCCGGTTACCCTTTTACCGTTCCTTATCGCGCTCTTATTATTCCCAAAATTCAAAAAACAAAAAGCCGATGTACACGGTTTTGATTATATGAAAGCAGCGGGAGATTTGAATGCAGAATCCGTCGATTGTATTCAAGGACTCAAAGATATTATCTCGTTCAGATATCAAAGACGCTATTTTCAAAAGATGAGTACAGCAATAGGAAAATTTAATACCGCCGTTTTTGAAGATTCTAAGCGAAGGATCACTCAAAGCCAGTTGCTATCGTTTTTAATTTTAACGGCTTCTTTTGCCGTAACTATTGCGGCCGCTCTGCTAGTAAAACAGGGACGGTTATCCCCGCTCTGGTTTTTACCTGTTTTAACCCTTTCTTCCGCTTTTTTAAGCCCCATAGCTGATGCCCTCAACATGAGTACCCAGTACGGTCTTATCTTTGCGGCTGCTAAAAGACTGTTTAACCTGCTACTTACCGAACCGGAAGTGTACGATACGGGAGTAAAAACGGTAGAAGACGTAATGGCCGCAGGAAAGGTGGACGGTGTAGAAAACGCAAACGGAGCAGGAAAATCGACCGGAACCGAAATGCGCATTACATTCAAGGACGTTGCATTTACCTATCCGCAGCACGATGCGGAAAAGCAAAATCCTAAGATATTGGACGGCATTTCGTTTACGGTTAAAACAGGCGAAACCCTTGCGCTTGTCGGCCGTTCAGGTTCCGGAAAAACGACAACAGCCCGTCTTTTACAGCGGTTGAGAGAGCCTGATGCAGGAGCTATCACCATCAACGGCATCGATATACGGGAACTGCGCTTAAAAGCTTTACGCGATATTATTACGGTTATTCCGCAAGATGTGTATCTATTTAACACAACGATAGAAGAAAACCTCCGGCTTGCAAAACGGGATGCGAGCTTCCAAGAAATACAGGCGGCGGCAACGCAGGCGCAAGCAGCATCTTTTATCGAACAGCTTCCAGACGGGTACGGCACCGTTATCGGCGAGCGGGCATTAAAACTGTCAGGAGGCGAAAAAGCACGGCTTGCAATCGCACAAGCCTTTCTCAAAAATTCGCCGGTTTTGGTTTTGGATGAGGCTTCCGCAAACCTCGATTCCGAAAACGAAAGCAAAATTAACGAGGCGGTAACGCAGCTGAAAAAAGGGCGCATTACCTTAGTGATTGCGCACCGCCTTTCTACGATAAAAGCCGCCGATAGAATAATCGTGCTGAAAGACGGCAAGGTAGAAGCGGAAGGAACCTTTGAAGCGCTGACACAGTCCTCCGGTTATTTTAGAGAACTAATCGGAGAAGGCGATGGTCAAGCGATATGATGGGAGAAACCTGCACGCAGTATCTGACGCTTTCGTCCGTTCTAAAGCCGATATCTAGTTTCAGCAGCGGCACGGATGCCGCTGGTTATATCAGAAGTGATGTTTTTGCGCAGCAAAAACTCGCCATGAAAAGTGTACACGGATGTACACTTTTCATGATGCGACAACGCAGATGTGCCGTATATTTTCAAAAGTGTTTTAGTCTTCCAACACTACCAACCCATCAGGCAGCTCGTTGGGATTTTCCGCTTTGTTGGGAAAGTGCTCTTGCAGAATCCTGCCGCATTCTTTTACGGCAGAGACAAAGGCTTGAGCGGCTTGGTGTTCTTTTAATCCGGTAGTCATAATTTTGCAAATACCGTCCCATTCATTTTGAGCTACTTTCGCGGCAATTCCCGAATCGGCAATAACAAAAAACTTCCGTTCAAGTACGGAGGCAAAGATGAGAACACCGGAATGTTCCGTAGTCTTATACACACCGCTTTCCACAAAGTGTTGGAGTGCACGGGCATAGACGCGGCGGTTTTTTAATGTATTCGGGATAATCAGCCGGTCTATTGCGGGAATATTTACCAATAAATAAACGATAAGCACAACGGTAGCTGCACTGCTGCCGATAACTGCTGTCAACTGGGCAGGAGAAGGGAACCAAACAGTGCGTTCCAACAGGTTCCAGATGGGGGCAGCGCATAAAAACAAGATGAGAAAAGAGAGAAAGGACGCGCAAAATGCAACAAATAGCTCTACAAAGGCATAGGAATCGCTTTGGTACACAACCGCAAGGGCAATTTCTCCGGTTGTCTTTTTCTCAGCCTCCGCAACCGTATCCGCAATTTCTCTCATTTGAGTAGGAGAAATATCCATCAGTTTTAACAGTCTATTCTTTTTCATTGCGTCCATTCCTTAATCGATAATCAGTTAAAATTCAACTTTAGGCGCAGTTGCAGCTTGTTCGTCAGCCTTAAAATACGCCTTTTCTCTAAAGCCGAACATATTGGCGAGAAACGCTTGCGGGAAACGCCTAATCTGTAGATTATATGTCTGTACCGCCTCATTAAAACGCTTCCGTTCTACGGCAATACGGTTTTCGGTTCCTTCAAGCTGACTTTGCAAGTCGCGGAAGTTTTCATTTGCTTTCAATTCAGGGTAATTTTCCGCAACGGCAAGCAGCCGCTGCAGTGCACCGCCTAACTCGCTCTGTGCTTTTTGGAATTTTTCAAACGATTCGGGATTGTTTAATACTTCGTCCGAAACATTGATAACGCCGCCCGCTTTGGAACGCATTTCCGCTATTTCGGTAAAGACTTTTTCCTCATGGCTTGCATAGCCTTTTACGGTGTTAACAAGATTGGGGATTAAATCAAAACGGCGCTGGTACACGTTTTCGACCTGACTCCATGCCGCTTTAACATTTTCATCCGCCGCTACCATCGAATTATACGAACCGGTAACACAGCCGTATAGTGAAAAAATAATCAGCACAATAATGCCGAGAACGATAAGACCTGTTTTGAGTCCTTTGCTCATAGCTGAATGCTCCTATCAAAAATTTTAAAGTATTCTTATGCATACTGATGTATGCCGAACTGACTCTAAAGTATAGACCATTTGACGAAAAGAAACAATGTGCCGAAAGTCCATAAGGTAGTTGTAATTGTTATTATAGCACAGAGACCGAGATATTACCCTTTTCCGTACAAAATTACAGTAGAAAAACGGATCGACGTCCTTTTGTCTGTACAAAAAATAGTTTTTTATAGACATAGTGATTTCTCTATTTTGCATTATGAAAGTAACCCATGCTTGACATTATCAGTTTATTTTAATAACATTGTTACTAATTAATAGAAGAGTTATTACAAATATGAACAACCATGCAGAAAAAATATTAGCCGATAAGGATGAATTAAACACGCGGGCAAAAATTTTATATGCAGCGAAACAGGAATTTTTGGGCAAGGGGTTCGCAGATACCAATGTGCGCACCATTGCAGAAAAAGCAGGGGTTACGACAGGGGCGCTGTATAACCTTTTTGATAATAAGGACAGCATATTCGAAGCTCTTGTAAGCGGTGTATTTGATGAATTATTGAACATCATATCACACAGCGAGCTTCTTGAATCGCAGAACTTCGGTATGAAAACGAGCGACCTCTCCGCAATTACGGAACTATCGCAACGCCAATTCTTACGAATGATAGATTTTTTTTATGATAATTGGGATGCAATGAAACTGATTGTCTGCTGTTCGAAGGGAAGTTCCTACGAGCATATTTTCGATAAGGCAATCGATATAACTGAAAACGACACCTTTCGATTATTGAAACTCGACGGCGTTAAAATGTCGCGGCGCATACAGTTTTTTATTCATGTCATGGTAACGTCTCACTTTGAAAATCTAAAAGAAATTTTTTATCATAATTTAAAAAAATCGGAAGCAGTGGAATATGTGCTCGACTTTAACATATACCATTGTGCCGGATGGAAACAATATTGGATGGAACAAGTAAAGGGCTAAAGGTTAATGGATAATTTGTAGTGGGTAATTAGAGTGGGTATGTGCAACGTACTCAATTACAAATTGACATAGTAGAGGGTTTACCTATGAATATTTCGGAAATAACGCAGACATTTACACTTGACGATAAGGTTGAACAATCACTTATAATAAATGCACGGACAAGGGAATTAAAACGTCATGCAAAACGATTAGCAATAACGGAAATAAGCGGCACCGGTATAACGATTGGCGTGATTTTTATACTGTACTTTTGTAATATCAGTGAGATATTTTCTTCTCTGCATTTTGTCATTTCCGCATCTGCAATATTTTGTATATTATTGCTTTTCAATATCATATGTATCAAGAAGCGTACCGTAAAAAATTTAAAAAAAGCTCTTACAAAATATTATAAAGACAATTTTGCACAGCATCAGCTTAGTACCTACACCGATAAAATGATTATTGACGAGGATTATCTTGAATGCAGCGCATTGGGCATGACAACCCGATTAGAGCATAAAGATTTTATCGGTATTTTTGAAACAGATATTTTTTATGTATTTGAATATGCTCATTTTAACTATGTATTTATTAAAAAAGATGCCATACAAAACGATGAATATCAGCGAGTTGTGCAGTTCATACAAGATCGAAAAAGCATATTTACAAAAGATAAGGAGGTCTGAAATGGACACATATAAAAGGTTGTTTAAATATACGCCGGAGAAAATACACTGTGCGTATATTTCGATGGTATGCGCTACGCTGGGAGTTGCTTCTCAGATGGGGGCATTTTGGTTTTTATGGAAGTTCTTGTACGCGCTTTTGGTTACCAAAAACGTTACGGACGGCTCGATGTACGCAACGGTGATTGTTTCGCTGTTGGCAGGTTATTCGGTTGTATACTTTTGTGCTTTGTGGGCATCGCACGTGCTTGGGTTCCGGCTTGAATCGAATTTACGCAAAACAGCAATCAACCATTTGATGAATGCATCGTTTGCTTTTTTTGATATGAACCCGTCGGGAAAAATCCGGAAGCTCATTGACGACAATGCACAAGAGACGCACATGCTGGTTGCGCATTTAATTCCCGATAATATTTCCGCATTGTTTACACCGATTTTTATGTTTATCATTGTATTTGCAGTTGATGTAAAACTCGGTCTTTTGCTACTTGCCGTTGCGCTTATCGGCGGTGCGCAGATGATGTTTATGATGGGCAATAAAGATTTTATGCGGAAGTATCAAGCGGCGTTGGAACGGATGAATGCCGAAGCAGTTGAATATGTCCGCGGTATGCAGATTGTAAAAATCTTTAGAAGCACGGTTGAATCTTTTAAAGCGTTTTACGAAGCGATTACCGGCTACTCCGATTTAGCATATAAGTACACACTCAGCTGCCGTACGCCGTATGTGATGTTTCAAGTGCTGTTTAATCTATTCGCGGTATTCACTATTCCTGCCGCTATTTATTTTATGAACAAGGGGGCGGACGCTAATCTCATCATTGCAAAGCTCGTCTTTTTTGTCTGTATCGCCGGGGTGCTTTTTTCGGCATTTATGCGCGTGATGTATGTCGGTATGTATAACTTTCAGGCAAAAAGCGTTGTAGATAAACTCGAAAATCTTTTTGCAGACATGGAAAAGGATAACCTTGAACACGGTACGGAAGAAACATTTGAGAACTTCGGTATCGAATTTAAAAACGTATCGTTCGGTTACACGGAAGAAAAGATTTTAAAGGATGTCAGTTTTACCTTGGAACCGAATAAAACCTATGCACTGGTCGGCTCATCGGGCGGAGGAAAAAGTACAATAGCAAAATTGATTTCGGGTTTTTATAAAATAAATTCAGGTGAAATTTTAATCGGCGGAAAAAATATTTCGTCATATTCACGGAATGCGCTGATGCACAGTATCGCCTTTGTATTTCAAACATCGAAGCTTTTTAAAACAAGTATTTTTGAAAACGTTAAAATGGGGAATAAAAATGCAAGCGATGAAGAGGTGATGTATGCGCTTCGGCTTGCCCGCTGCGAAGATATTTTAGCAAAATTCCCCGAACGTGAAAAAACGGTTATCGGTTCAAAGGGCGTACACTTATCCGGTGGAGAAATTCAGCGTGTTGCGATTGCCCGCGCGATTTTGAAAAATGCAGATATCATTATTCTGGATGAGGCGTCCGCCGCTGCCGACCCTGAAAACGAATACGAAATTCAGCAGGCGTTTTCCAATTTGATGAAAAACAAAACGGTTATTATGATTGCACACCGGTTAAGCTCGATTAAAAATGTCGATGAGATTTTGGTTGTCGAAGACGGAAATATCGCCGAACGCGGCAGCGATGCGGAACTGATGCAGAAGGGCGGAAAATACAGCCGATTGCAGAGCTTATATTCGCAAGCGAATGAGTGGAGAGTCTAGCCTTTTGCAAATATGCGGGTAATTACTTTGTCGCTGCATAAAAATTAATCCTCAACGTATCAAAGATACGCCTCCGGTTAATTTTTATTCGCTCCGCGTACTTACCTCACCTATTTGCAAAAGCGTTGGAAGGAAAGAGATTTTTTCCTAATTAGGGAGTTATATATGACTAAACTACAAAAATGGTTCGGGGTAACCGAATCGGGGGCAAAAGGGATTGTTACGGCGTCGGTGTGGTCGATGCTTGCGGATGTTGCATTTATTCTACCGATGTTTGTGATGATGTTTTTTTTGCAAAGCTATTTTGACGGGACGCTGCGGTCGGCGGGATTTTATATCGGTATTATCGCTGCGCTTGCGGTTGTGATGTATGTGCTTGTGCATATCAATTACAATACGCTCTACACCGCGACATTCAAAGAATGTAAAGAACTGCGTGTGAATATTGCAGACCGTCTCAAGGCGCTGCCGCTTGCGTATTTTTCTAAACACGATGTTTCCGACTTATCACAGACGGTGATGACCGATGTCGCTACAATCGAGCACGCGCTGAGCCACGCAATTCCGCAAACAATCGGTCTTGTGTTCTATTTGATTATAATCGGTGCAATGATGATTACTGCGCATCCGGGATTAGGCTTGTGCGTATTTGTTCCGATTATTATCAGCTTTATTCTATTGATCCTGTCGAAAAAAATTCAGATACGGGAGACAACGCGGGACTTTCATAAACAGCGTGAGCGAACGGAATTTTTTCAAGAAGCGATAGAACTGCAACAGGAAATTAAAAGCTATGGTCTGACGGAAGACACGGCGGCAAAACTGAATCGCAATGTCGATGAAGCGGAAAAATTGCACTTAACTGTGGAAGCGCATCAAGCGATCCCGCTTAACATCGCACTGCTGTTTTTAAAGTTTTCCATCGGCGTTACCGTATTTTTTGGACTAAAAATGTATCTGGCAGGAACGGCACCGCTTTTATATCTTATCGGCTATATTATTGCAGCTTCCCGTGTGGTGGATGCGGTTGCAGGTGTTGAAGCGAACCTTGCAGAGATGATGTATATCGATGCACGGGTTAAGCGCATAAACGAGCTGCGCGAAACAAAAACGCAGGAAGGCGAACCTGCTTCTTTGCAGCATTATGGTATTCAATTTAAAGATGTTGAGTTTTCGTATAACGGCGGACAAAAGATTATCGACGGTATTTCGTTTACGGCGGAACAAAATAAAGTTACCGCGCTTGTCGGGCCTTCCGGCTGCGGAAAAACAACCGTACTCCGGCTTGCGTCCCGTCTTTATGATTACGGCAGGGGACAAATTCTCATCGACGGCAAAGACATTGCAACGATTGATACCGACAGCCTTTTCGATAAAATTTCGATTGTCTTTCAGGATGTCGGGCTTTTCAATACCTCGATTATGGAAAATATCCGCGTCGGAAATAAAAATGCCAGCGATGATGAGGTAAAAGAAGCTGCCCGTCTTGCCAACTGCGCCGAGTTTATCGAAGCGCTGCCGGACGGCTACAATACGGTCATCGGCGAAAACGGCAGCAGACTTTCTGGTGGAGAGCGCCAGCGTCTTTCCATTGCTCGTGCTCTTTTGAAAAACGCGCCGATTATCATCCTTGACGAAATCAGCGCCTCGCTCGATGTGGAAAACGAAATGAAAATACAGGAGAGTCTTAACACACTCATAAAAGGCAAAACGGTGATTATCATTTCGCACCGCTTAAAGTCAATCGAGAACGCCGATAAAATCATCGTAATGAATCAGGGCAAAGTTGATGCGGAAGGTACACACGCAGAGCTGTTACAAAAATCGGTGCTGTACCGCAGTATGATTGAAAAGTCTTCGGTAACGGAGAAATATACCTATTAAAAATTTGGCATCTCTAAAAGCTATACCTGAGTTTTTAGAGATGTCTATAGGATGTCTTTATCATTAAATATTTTATTTAACGTTCTTTTATATGAATTGATCAAATGTTTTCTGATCATTCGTTTTGCTTTATCGGGATCGTTCTTTTTAATTGCTTCTGCAATAGCAAGATGTTCATTAAATACGGTTTGCGCATCGATCGAATTATTGTACACGGATTTATTTTCAAAGCGGAGATAGTTATCCAAGATCAATTCCGTTTCCCGATAAAGCCATTTATTATTTGTTGCTTTTGCTATTGCTCTGTGAAATGTATGATCCAATCGATAGAGTTTTATTCCATCTCTTGTTTCCAGTTGATCTTCAAGATTTTGTAAGCAGTTAAAAATATCTTTTACACTCTGATCATTTGCCCGTGCTGCCGCAAGATAAGCATTATTCTGTTCCGTTAATAACCGTATCTCTAAAATGTCTTTGGCGATTTCATCGGTAACCGGAACAACTTTTACGCCTCTACCTCGTGCAAAAGCAACATAGCCTTCTTTTTGTAATTCTAACAAGGCTTCCCGCACAGGCGTTCTGCTGATACCGAGCTCTTCGCATATTTCATCTTGCGAGTATATGGCTCCGACTCTAAACCGGTTAAATAAAACAGCATCTTTTATAAGTTCATAAGCTTGTTCTTTGTAGGTTAAAGTTTTTACAACTACACCGCCTATCAAAGACTCTTTTTTATCAGACATATAATCTCCTTCCGGAATTTTCTTACTGTTTCTCTATTTTTCCGTTGAGTTCACTACCTACGTTGAACTCAAATTGACAATCGCGGTGCGGAATAACTCTTCTTCTTTTGCAGCAGGATCAATACTTTTCGTGCGCATAGATTGCGCAACCGATTCTACCGTTTCTGCAGCACGCTTTCGATCGTATCCCATATTGATAAGAGCGGTGATGATATCTTCAAACTCCGATTTTTTTGCTGTTTCCGTCCGTCCGGTATCGTGTAATCCGGTGAGTTGACCTTTCAAAGCAAGCACCATCTTTTGCGCCGTTTTCTTTCCGATACCGGGGATGCTTTGCAGCCGTGCGACATCCCCTGCCTCAAGAGCCGCTTCCAGCGCTGCGCCGTCAAGACCGGAAAGAATCTTTAGCGCTTGTTTCGGGCCAATCCCGTCAACTTTTGTTAAATCCAAAAAAAGACTCCGCTCCGCCAGTGTTAGAAAGCCGAAAAGCCTCATCTGATCTTCCCGATGATAGAGCCATGTATAGACCCGTACCGTGCTCCCCGCAGCTCCGAATCGGTCTGCACTCAGGGCGGATACAAAAACTTCCCATTCAATGCCATTGGTTTCTATGTAGATGGACTCCGCCGTTTTACCGGTTAGCGTCCCGCTGATGCTGTTGAACATCTCTTTCTCCTTCTGAAATATATCCGAGAACCTCTTTTCGGGTGAGTTGCTATTCTGAAAATTGCACCGAAGAAGCGCCTTTGGTGATTTCCGTAACAAGCTGAGCAAGCTCATTGCAATATTCAAGCGGAATTGACCCGCTCAGCCGGACGGTTTGTGCAAATTCCGTTTGTGCAAAGCTGATCGGCAGGTGTGCGGCGGCGCGGAGCAGCGGGTTGTGATTCTCGTAGCTGCATTCGCAGGTGAACTCCGCTTTTTGAATGAGCGGCTCCGTGTGTACTTTGGCGAGCGCCTCTTTTGCTGCCGTAGAATAGGCTTTTACCAAGCCGCCTGTTCCCAATAGGGTACCGCCGAACCAGCGAGTAACGGTTACAAGAATATTGGTAATTCCGCTTCCCTTTAAGACGGCTAGAACAGGCTGTCCCGCCGTGCCTGCCGGCTCTCCATCATCGCTGCAACCGAGTACCGCGCCGCTTTCACCGATAACAAAGGCGTGTACCACATGCCGGGCATCGCGGTATTGGTCTTTTTGCCGCTTTACGGTTTCTTTAGCTTCCTGCGCATTGTCCGTGTAAAACACCTCGGCACGGAACACCGATTTTTTTACGGTAAGTTCCGCCGCAGCTTCGGGTATGGGCGTTGATGCTTCAGGGGTAGATACCAATATGTCCGGTAAAGCAGCCGCCCTATCCGTTAATTCTGCATCCGGCGCTACAGTGGGTTCGTGTCGAGCGGTTTGCTCCCGGCTGCGGCTGAGAACTAGCATCAGGCGAGGCCTGTGTTAAGCCCTGCTCCGGTTTCCATTTCCGGCAAGCAGCCGTGCCGGAGCTGCGCGGCACGCAGGGTATTCCACAACACCATTGCTACGGTTAACGGACCGACACCGCCGGGAACCGGGGTAATCCAGCCGGCTTGTTCAGAGGCGCTTTCAAAGTCAACATCGCCGGTCAGCCTGCTGCCCTTGGATGCAGTAGGATCGGGGACGCGGTTAATTCCCACGTCGATAACTGCGGCGCCTTTTTTTATCATGCTGCCGGTAATAAGCGCCGGATGTCCCGCAGCTGCGATCAAAATATCAGCTTGCCGTGTCAGTGCGGCAAGGTCTTTCGTTTTACTGTGGCAGAGTGTAACGGTTGCATCCGCCGCAGTGAGCAGGGCGGCGAGGGGCTTCCCGACAATCGCAGAGCGCCCGACGATAACCGCATGAGCGCCGCTGAGCGGTATGCCGTATTGCCGCAATGCATACATAATTCCCTGCGGTGTACAGGGAATAAAGCCTGAACTGCCGGTAAGCAATCGTCCTAAATTCTCCGGTGTAAAGCCATCGACGTCTTTGGCCGGATCAAGCGGCGCCAGTATCCGCCTGCTGTCCAGCGGGTAGGGAAGTGGCAGCTGAATTAAAATGCCGTCAACGGTATTGTCAGCATTCAGGTTTTGTACGCACGCTGTTAATTCCTGTTCGCTTATTGTCTCGGAATATGGAATAATCCGGCTCTGCATTCCCGCTTTCTCCAATGCCCGCACCTTTGTTTTAATGTAAACCTGTGAGGCGGGATCGCTCCCCGATGATACAATCGCGAGGCAGGGCTGCGGGTGCTTTTTACAATATGCGGCATTTTCTTGTGTTACCGCTTCGGTCAATGCTTCGGCTAATTTTTTGCCGTCTATAATCTGTGCCATAATCAAGTTCTCTATTGTAGTATATTAAAATCGCTTTGGGAATATCCGGCGCATTGTATGACGGTCTTTTTTCTGGTATACTTGCCGAGTTATGAGCTGTGTTATATTTACCGGCGGAGGTACCGGAGGGCATATATTCCCCGGTATTGCCGTTGCAGAAGTGTTTAAAAAAGAAACAGGGATACCGATTATCTGGATAGGGTCCAATAACGGCACCGATCGATCGTATGTGTGCAGTGCCGATATCCCGTTTTACGGAATACCGGCAGGAAAGTTCCGACGATATTTCAGCCTTGAAAACCTCATCGATGTGTTTAAAATTATCGGAGGCTTTTTTGCCTCATTGATTATCCTTTTAAGGCTGAAGCCTCGCTTCGTGTTTTCTAAGGGGGGCTTTGTATCGGTACCGCCGTGTGCTGCAGCGCGGTGCCTCAAGATTCCGGTTATTACGCATGAATGTGATTTTTCTCCCGGACTTGCTACAAAAATAAATACCCGATTTGCCGCTCAAATTTTTGTTTCATACACAAAAACGGCAAGTTTTTTTCCAAATGCAGTGCAGCGTAAAATTACCGTTACGGGAAATCCCGTAAGAATGCGTTTTTATGAGGCCAATGCGGATGCAGGAAAAGCATTTATTCAATATACTGGAAATAAGCCGATTCTGTTTATACAGGGGGGAAGCCTCGGCGCACTTCAGATCAATGTACTGGTAGAGCAAACAATCCTCTTTCTTGCCGAGTCTTTTTTTGTTGTGCACCAAACTGGAGCTCAGCACCGTGCCCAAGGAGAACGGATTAAAAAACGGTTAAAGGAAGAACGGCCTGATTTGAGCGGTCGATATAAACCGTTTCCTTTTATCGTTGAGCAAATGCCGGATATCCTTGCTGCCTCCGATCTTGTGATGTCGCGCGCAGGTGCCAATACCATCTGGGAAGCTGCGGCGGCAGGGAAACCGATGCTTTTATTGCCGCTTGAAAAAGGCAGCAGCCGCGGTGATCAAATTGAAAATGCGGATTTTTTTACCGAACAAGGGGCGGCAATTACCCTCTCCGGTAAAGATACGACGCCGGATGTGCTTTGCAGCGTATTAACTCGGCTCTTAGAAAATCCTCACGAGTTAAAAGCGATGGCTCAAGCATCAGCTGCTCTTGCCGATGAAAAACCCGCAGTTAAAATTGCGCATCTTTTACAACAGTGGATAACGGAAGAATGAGTATAAATATACTTGATATGGTATTATTGATTATCAGCATTATTGTCATCATTAAAGTTACCGTTCGGGGTTTTATCGATGAGTTTTTTTCAATGGCGGCTTTTTTACTTGCAATTGCGGTAGCCTTTTGGTTTTATCGTCCGCTTTCTTTACACACAAAGGTGAGCGGACTTTCCCCGACGGTAATGAAGCTCATTGCTTTTTTTATGATATTTATCGTCGTGTTTATTGCCGTTAAACTGCTGCAAATGCTGATCTCCGCAGTGTTCGATAATGAAATATTAAACAGCCTTGACCATGCACTCGGTTTCTTTTTGGGCTTATTTGAAGCATATATTGTACTTATTATTCTCGTAGCTCTTCTGCAGCTGCAGCCGTTTTTTAATATCGATGCGCTTATTGCCCACAGCATGATTGTACGAATGCTGGTGCCGCTTCCCGTAGACAGCGATAATGTCCTACAAATAATCAGAAACGGTATCTAAGGTGAGAGGCATATATGTTTGAAAATGTACTCGGACAGCCGGTTATTCAATTGCTCAGTGATGAGCTGGAGCAGAGAAAAGTACCGCCGGCATTGCTCTTTGCCGGGCCGGAATCAAGCGGGAAACTCACCGCCGCATTGGAAACGGCACGTGTTCTTTCATGTGTTACAGACGGCAGTTGGACATGCACATGTGAATCCTGCAAACGGCATAAAGACTTATCGGCAAGTGATCTGTTAATCCTCGGAACACGGGATACCGTGCTTGAAACAAAGGCAGCAGCTCATGCGCTCTGTACTGCAAAAACTATGGCAGCGCGGTATCTTTTTGTCCGAGCCGTACGTAAGCTTACCTCCCGATTTGATTCCCGGCTGTGGGATACGGATGAATCCCGTTTTGTAAAAGCCGCGCCGATTCTTACTGATATAGAGGAAGCACTATCAGATCTTATCGGTCAATATGGTAATATGGAAACCATATCGGAAGAAGAAGCAAAAAAACTGGAAAAGCAGACTGAAAAAATCACCGATCTTTGCCAAAAGCTACAAGAAGATTGTATGTATGACACGCTCCCCGTTAATCAAGTACGGAAAGCGTCCGCATGGGTGCGATTAATGCCCGTCGGAAAAAAAAAGGTACTGATTATTGAAAATGCTGATAAAATGCAAGAATCTGCCCGAAACGCATTTTTAAAAATATTGGAAGAGCCTCCCGAATATACTGTTTTTATTTTAACCACAACGCGCCGAGCTGCCGTTATTCCGACTATTTTGTCCCGTGTACGTACTTATCTGTTCATCGAACGGGATACGGAACATCAACAGGCAGTGGTCGAGCGGGTATTCCGTGATCATCATTTTTGTACGGCTGTATCTCCATCGCAGCCAATCCGCATTGTTTCGTACTTACAGAGTTTTTTGCCGGTTGCTCCCGAATATTTTCGGGAAGCTGCCACGGTCTTTTGGGAGTATTGCTTAAATAGGGGAGAGCAGCAAAAAAAACAATTCACAGTTCTTATTCAAAAACTTACGGCTTATCGAACCGAACATCCGTCAACCTATGAACCGTCGATTACGGCTGTACTGAAGCTACTGAATAATTGCAAACCGAGACGAATATATATTCTTTTTTTAGAAGCGATTATTGTTTTTTTACAGGAGAGTATTCACACCGGCGTATGTACACCGTACGAATTAGAACGCTATGCTGCCGTTTCTCAGTTTATTCACACAGCCATGCAATCGGTAGATATTTTTAACGGTACACCTCAAGCAGCCTTGGAAACCCTAAGCGAACAGATTGCCTTTGCCTAGAGAATTGTCAGTAAACTGTGCGGAATTTTAGTTAAACTTCCGCACAATGAGGGAACTATAACCCAAAGGTATTTGCCGGATTTACACCTGCATAAAAATACAGAGGCTGCTTATCTTCAGCGAACACACCTTTCAAGCGTTTTGCTTCTTCCACCAATGCAGGCGCATCCTTAATAACTGTTGTAAGTGCATTCAGATTTGCAAGGTTTTTATTGATAATCAATTCCGACTTTCGGGCAAGTCCTTGTAATCGGCACGCAAGGTTGATGCCGTAACCGACATAGTCGCGATATTTTAAGGCAGATGCTTCCGCAGAAATTTCATACTTATATACCTTTTCCATCACTAAAGCACCGCCAAGTCCCAATTCGGGATAGGGGCTGAAAAGCTCCTCACCGAGGAATTCGGTATAGGTTTGAAACACCATAATCGCTTCGCCTAATGTCGTCGGAGTTGTTTCATCCCAGATAACTAAAGCACCGTCGCCCAGGAGCTTATAGTATGAACATCCGTATCCGAATTGGTTTACACAAGATAAAAAGTTTGAAGTAAACGAGGTAATGAGCGAAAACACGGCCTTTTCGTCATGTGAACAAAGGAAATTGCTGAATCCGCGCACATCGACACACAAGATAAGTGCATGAGGTTTTACATCACCGACATATACGTTATCGAATATATCGACAGGCATCTTTTTTAATCCGGCAAGGGTTGAAGCATCAAGCTCAACGGATCCGTTTTCAGCATTAGGAAATACCAGGTTATTAAGCGATACTGTATCCATTTGCGTACAATTTATCATATTTTATTTAAAAAGGCAAGGCAAAAATTCAGTTGTTTCGCAGCTTGAATATTTTTACTATTCCCCGCATACTAATGGGGTTAGGAGTAATTCATTATGCGCCGATTAGCCGCTTTCATATTTCCTATTCTTTTTTCGTGTTGTGTTATCGCAGCTTCTCTCCAAGTCGATGATAGTCAAACCGATCAAAACGCTCCCGAACTTTCCGTAAATAATAACACTTGTTCATCCCGGAATTCCTCTCATACGCCGTCTCTTGTGATGACCTTTGCCGGCGATCTTATGGCTCATAACGTAAATTTCAATATGAGTATGTATGATTTAATATACAAAGATGTAGAAAAAATACTACATAATGATGATTTAAGTTTTGTAAATATTGAAACACCGGTCTGTGACACACTCCCGCTTTCAACGTATCCTAATTTTAATGTCCATACGTCTTATTTACGCGCTGCTGTTCAAGCGGGTTTTGATGTGCTGAGCTTTGCAAATAACCATACAAACGATCACGGCAGAACCGGTATTGACGGAACGCTTGCTGCGGTGCGGACAGTGCAAAAGGAACGGCTTACCGCCGGTATGCTTCCCCCATTCTTAATATTTTCCGGCTTAAAGGATTCTGAAAATGATCGTATACAAGTAACCCCGTTCTTTTATAAAGGGTGGAATATACTCTTTTGTTCCGTTACCGAGATTTTGAATTCTTATGATTCATCAAAGAATCGACTTTATTACAGTGCACCGACAAAACAGGGAAGGGAAGCACTCCTTTCGGCTATTAAAGAAGCTCGCAACAGATATCCTTGCGATTTATTTATCTTAGGGCTCCATCTCAATGAGCCTGAGTACGGACGGACTGTCTCCGAAGCAAAAAAAGCGTGGTTTAAACAGCTCGGCGAAGCGGGAATTGATATTGTTTGGGCTCATCATCCTCATGTAATGCAATCGTGGGAGACTATTACGGTCGAACGGCCTCTCGTTTTACAAGAAGCTGTTATTTCGGAACAGTGTCAAATCTTTTGTATGTATTCGATGGGAAATTTTATTTCAGGGCAGCGTTGGCACACACGGTATGACGACCCTGCATTCTATCGTGAATACACCGGTGATGCTGTGCTGCTGCAGCTAACGTGTACGCGGAACGAAGCGGGGAGGGCGGACTTTTCGGTATCACCTCTGCTTATTACCCAATACAATGAACCGGCATATCCGGTGGTCAAACGCTTTACGCAGGAGTGGATCGATACGCTCAACGAAAAAGAAAAGAAATATTTTACAAAAAGACTTGAGCTTATGCAGGGATATCTTCCAATAAATATTTCAAACGAATAAGGTATTAATTTGAGAGGTGTAATCTTCAGCAATATTATTCGTTCCGCGTTTTGGAGACAAAGCGGGTACATTCACTGATAAACTCAAGGTTGACGGTTGCGACGGGGCCGTTGCGTTGTTTTGCTACAATCAGTTCGGTATCGGGACTTTCGCGTTTTTCTCGGTGTAAAAACATAACAACGTCGGCATCTTGTTCAATTGCGCCGGATTCCCGCAAATTGGCAAGTGTCGGTGCTGTTCCTTCGGCATCACGGCCTACCTGCGATAGTGCTATGACCGGAATGTTGAGCTCGCGGGCGAGGCTTTTAAGCGATTGAGAAATCTCTGCAAAACGCTCATGACGCGGGATGAGGTTGTTTTCCGAAGAAATTAAGCCGAGGTAATCGATAAAGATAATCTTTACCCCTTCCTGCAAACAGAGCTGCCGAGCCATCGCCCGTAAATCGAGCAGCTTCATATTGGGCATATCGACGATATAGAGCGGTGCATCATAGAGTCTTCCCGCTGCATCTTGAAGTTTTTGAAAATCAGCGGTTTGTAGATTCCCCGAACGGATTTTTGAAGAAGATACCCGCGATTCGAGAGAAAACAACCGGTGGATCAGCTGCATATTGGACATTTCAAGTGAAAAGAACGCAACCGGTATTTTTTTTATTACGGAAATATAGTCGGCAATAGTGAGCGCCAGTGCTGTTTTTCCGATTGATGGACGAGCCCCGATGATAATGAGTTCCGAGTTTTGGAAACCGCTCGTAAGACTGTCTAAAAATTCAAAACCGGAAGGGATACCGGAGAATTCATCGCGGTGTTTTGCACGCGCTTCGATGATTTCAATAGCTTCAAGAATAAGATCCTTTGGAGTATGGAAGGTCGCCGATTGCCCTGCATCGGTTAAATCGAAAATATTTTTCTGTGCCTGCTCCAGTACGGAAGAGTAGGCAACGGTTTGGTCAAAGACATCGGCAGAAATCTGATGTGAAATCCTCAACAGTGATCTGCGGATCGCTGCATCAAGCACAATTTTAGCATAATAGGTAACATTTGCCGTACTTGGAACAGCATCTGTCAGCGAAGCAATATAAGCGGTGCCACCTACGGAATCAAGAAGCCCTTCCTGTCTCAGATGCTCACTAATCACAAGGATATCGACATTCTGTCCTTTATTGTAAAGATCAACAACAGCCTGAAAGATTTTTTGGTGAGCAATCGTATAAAAACTTTCTGCACGGATATACTGTAAAACCGTTCCGATAGCATCCGAGTCAAGTAAAATAGCTCCGAGTACAGCTATTTCAGCCTCCGTATTATTCGGCGGTATTTTATCCTTCAATGAGGACAGTTGTTTCATCATATCCGACATTTTATTTTCCTTGATAATTTTTATATATGCCTAAAAAAATAAAAGAGAAGCCCTGATAGAACTTCTCTTTTATGATGGTGCTGCACCGTTTTCTCTCTATAAATAAATATAAGAGAAGTAGGCTATTCTTGTGTTTCTGCAGATTCTTCAACTTTTACGTCAGCTTGAACTTCTTCCGTTTCTTCCTGACGGCGGCGAGAGCGTTTCTCCGGTTTTGCTTCAACCGTTTTTTCAGCCTCGGGCTGAGCTTCTACCACGATAGGAAGTACTGCGACTGCAGCTTCATACAGTTTAAGGGTTGCGTTATAATGTCCCACGCTTTTAAAGGTAAGACCGGGCAGTTCAATGCGCTTCCGTTCGACTTCGAATCCGAGTTTCTGCAACTCGTCGGAAACTGTTTGGTTGGTAACCGCACCGTAGAGTTTCCCATTAGGACCTGCGGGCATAACGATTGTCAGTGTCAGTGCTTCAAGCCGCTCTTTTAAACCTGCTGCATTTTGCCGCTTAACAGCCTTCCGCTGTTCAATTTCTTCTTTGCGGCTTTCAAAATGGGCAAGGGTAAAAGAATTGCAGGGAACCGCTAAATTCCGCGGAAACAGATAGTTACGGGCATATCCTTTGGCAACATCCTTAATATCCCCCTCTTCTCCGAGGTGTTTGACATCTTCATTTAAAATTACTTTCATTTCAAGCTCCTTATAGGCGTACCGTTACAACGGTACATAATGATAAAAAGACAGCCGACCGGTATTCCAGGAGTTGGAATCCGGCAGCAGACAATTTAAAAACTCCTAAAAACACGGTTTTTAGGAGTATCAACTCTTAGTCTACAACGTAAGGGAGTAACGCAAGTGCTCGCGCACGCTTAATTTCGAGTGCAAGTTTACGCTGATGCTTTGCGCAGGTTCCGGTAATACGGCGGGGTAAAATCTTTCCACGTTCGGTAATAAAGCGCCGCAAAGAATCGGGATCTTTATAATCGATCTTTGCTTTCTGTGCGCAAAAGCGGCAAACTTTCTTACGGAAAAACATTTTTCCCTTTTTATTACCTTGCCGTTCCTCTCCTCCGCCTTCGCGGGGATTTTCCTGTGTATTTGTATCTACTTCAGCGGTATTCAGTATTTCATCTGCCATGTTTGATTCTCCTTAGAATGGAATATTGTCATAATTGGCGTTATCAAAATCGGCTTCATAACCGTCATTAGACGGCGGTGTATTTTGCCGAGCCTGATATGCCGAAGGTGCATTTGATCGCTGATATGTCTCCCGATTGCCGTTATTCATTTGCTGGCCGCTTCCGGAACCGCCCCCTAAAAGCTGAAGATTATTCGCGATAATTTCTACTTTACTGCGGGTTTGCCCGTCCTGTTCCCATCGGTTTTGCCGAAGTTCCCCGTCAATAGCGACTTGCTTTCCTTTTACAAGGTATTGATTAAGTGCTTCGCCCTGTCTGCCCCAAAGTACGATATCGAAGTAGTTGACTTCTTCAACCCATTCTTCACCATTTTTCCGCCGCCGATTAATTGCAATCGAAAATCTGCATACAGCAGCTCCTCCTTGGGTGTATTTTAATTCTGCATCACGGGTAAGCCTACCGACAAGTACGACATGGTTTATATCTGCCATCAATGTTCTCCTGAATTATTCATCAATTTTGATAAATAAAAAAGTCAAAAGGTTTTGATTGAGCTTAAACTTGCGGTCTATTTCGATAATCTTATCCGGTTCGGCATGGATATTGAACAATACATAGCGGCCTTTTGTTCTTTTTTTGATTTCATACGTTAATTCACGGTCTCCGAACGGGTCTTCGGAATCAATTTGGACGCTGAAGTCGCCCAAAACGGATCGAACGTCTTCAATGCCCGGCTTGAACTGCGCTTCCTCAATGGGAAAGACAGTCATCAATTCATACTTTCTCATGTGCCCTCCTAATGGCCATTAGCCCCGTATTTACTACGGGATGGAGTTGTTTATCGGGTTTAACCCCCGAAATAGCATTTACAGCCTTTTAATAGTCAATCCCACATAGTAGAAGCTATCATAAAGAGGTGTAAAAGCATATATTCCAGTATAGTATAAAAAGACTTGTTCAGTCAATGCTGCAATTTATCATTCATGATTGTAAATTATTTGTTCAAGCCTTGTTGTGTCCCGTATGCGCTGCGGGGTATCGTCTAAAATTGTCCCATCAATATTTCAGCCGAAGTTTACAGTATGCAAAATTACACCTTCCATTTTATGCTGTTTTACAGTATATTCATGCTTTATTGTTTTTAGATAGGAACCGTACGATACAAGCTGCCGAATATATCGTCAGCTTGTATCTACTCAAGTTTGCGTTGCAAACTTGTATATCTACTGCACATTCTCATTTCATTGCGAATGTGCGTAAAAAGTCAATCGAAAGTTGATACTTTCTTCTTGACTTTTTATAGGAGAAATATATGAAGAAACCATTAGTACCGATTACCTTGCTCTGCGGATACTTAGGCGCGGGCAAAACAACCTTGATGAATATGATCCTTGCGAACCAAAAGGGCTACAAGGTAGCGGTAATTGTCAACGATATCGGTGAAATCAACGTCGATGCCAGTCTGATAGAGAAGGATGCCAATATCACGGATAAAAGCAGCCTTGTGCCGCTTACCAACGGCTGTATCTGCTGTACGCTTAAAACCGACCTTGTGATGCAGATTGAAAACCTCATTGCGTCGGGAAAGTACGACTATCTGCTGATTGAATCGAGCGGCGTATGCGAGCCGATGCCGATTGCGCAGGCTATTGAAACAATCGAAAACGGCTACTTGGATAATGTTGTCAGCGTTGTCGATGCGAAGCGGTTGGTGGATGAGTTTTCCGAGGGGGCACAGCTATTAAAAAAGAATATGGGAGAAGAAGATATCGAATCGCTCCTCGTCCAGCAGATTGAGTTTTGTTCTACGCTCATTATCAATAAAAAAGATTTGGTAACGGAAGATCAGATGAAAAAGGTGAGGGCTGTTGTTACTAAACTCCAGCCCCATGTTAAGGTGATAGAGACGACACGGTGTCAGGTACCGCTCGAGGATTTGCTTGCGACAAAGCGGTTCGACTTTGAAAAAGTCTTTGAAAGTGCGGGCTGGGTTGCCGAGTTGGAAAAACGTGCGGAAGAATATGACGATGATGATGAAGAGTGCGACCATGAGCACTGCGATCACGACCATCATGATGAGCATGAACACTGCGACCATGACGAACACGAACATGGCCATCACGAACATGATGAACATGGAGGGCACGGACACGGGCATCACCACCACCATCATCACGAACATAAACATGAAGGCGCGGATGAGGATGAGTACGGTATCGGCTCTTTCGTATACTACCGCCGCCGCCCGTTCAGCAGGGAAAAGCTTGAAAAATATGCAGGAGTATGGCCGCGTAATATTATCCGCTCCAAGGGCGTCGTCTGGTTCAGCGATGAACAGGATATGGCATACGTCTTTGAAACTTCGGGACGGCAAATTCAAGCAGGAGCTTCCGGCAGATGGCTCGCAACCGCCTCTAAACGCGAGCAGGAAAAAATCCTCGCCAAAGAACCTCGGATGCGGGAAGAATGGGACGAAAAAGTCGGCGACCGGATGATTAAGCTCTGCATTATCGGGCAAAAGCTTGATAAAAAGAAGATTTGCGCAGACTTGGATGCCCTGCTCGATTAACAAAATGCTGAACAAAAACCGTTTTTAATAGATTAAACCTGTTCGACAACGCAGTTATCGAACAGGTCTGTTTTATAAGGTGAGATAAGATGGAAGAAGTAAAGGCAAGACCTATCGGCCCGGCTGAAAACAAGATGGGCGTTATGCCGATTATGAAGCTCATCCTCAATATGTCGCTGCCGATGATGTTTTCGATGTTTATTATGGCATTGTACAATATCGTTGACAGTATCTTTGTGGCAAAAATCAACGAGGATGCGTTGACGGCCGTATCTCTTGCCTTTCCCATTCAAAACCTGATGATTTCCTTTGCCGTAGGGACGGGTGTCGGCGTTAATGCGCTGCTGTCCAAACGGCTCGGGCAGCGGAATCAAGATGATGTCAACAAAACCGCGATGAACGCCGTTTTTCTGGCAGCCTGTAACTTTATCGTTTTTTTTATTGCGGGGATTATACTGGTACGCCCCTACCTTGCCTCGCAGGGAGTAGACGCCGGAATTGTTACCTACGGAGAAGAGTATTTGGATATTGTGCTTCGATGGTCGTTCGCGCTCTTTTTCGGTATTACGTTCGACCGGCTGCTCCAATCGACGGGACTTACGCTGTATACAATGTATTCACAGCTTTCCGGTGCGATTTTCAATGTGATATTCGACCCGCTGCTAATTTTCGGGATTGGGCCGTTCCCCAAAATGGGTATACGAGGGGCGGCGCTTGCAACCGTATTGGGTCAGATTCTCGGCCTCTGTGTTTCGGTTTTCTTTAACCTAACAAAAAACCGTGAAATTCAGTTTAAGCTTAAAAATCTGCTTCCCGAACCGCGCATTGTTGCGGAAATTTATAAGGTCGGCGTGCCGTCGATTCTCCTCAGCTCGATAACATCGATTACCACTTATTTTCTGAACATCATCTTGAGCGCTTTTTCGAGCACTGCAATTGCGGTGTACGGCGTGTACTTTAAGCTGAACAGCTTTATCTTTATGCCGGTGTTCGGATTGAATAACGGTATGGTGCCGATTATTGCGTACAATTACGGGGCACGGAACAGAAAGCGGATTACGGCGACGATACGGAACGGCCTTTTGCTTGCGATGGGGGTTATGCTATTCGGGCTGGTACTTTTTGAATTATTCCCTGCGCAGCTTTTGGGGCTGTTCGATGCATCCCCCGCGATGCTCGCGATCGGTGTTCCTGCAATCCGCATCATCGCATGCAGCTTTCTCGGAGCAGCGCTCGGTATCACCTTTTCTTCGGTATTTCAAGCATTCGGCAACGCAGTCTACAGTATGATTGCGACCTTTGTGCGTCAAATCGTCGCACTCCTTCCGGCAGCGTATCTGCTTTCGCTGTCCGGTGATGTCAATGCCATCTGGTGGTCGTACCTTATTGCCGAAGTTGTTTCCATCATCGCGTGTATCTTTTTTATGCATCGTATTTACAAAGAAAAAATCGAACCGCTGCCGGTGTAAAGTGTCGGATATGTTTGCCTTGAGCAATTTGACATCATTCTAGACATAACCTCATTTATATAGTAGATTAAGAAAATTTAGTAAAGTGGCTGTACCGGAATACAACAGTCAAGGATTAATTGTGAAAATTAAAAGTATAGCATTCATTCTTATCCTGCTCACGGTGAGTCTTTATACGATTTCTTGTACAAAAGAAGATAGGCTCTATGCTTCAAATGGAATTTATGATATCTCAGATATTGATAAGGATACAGTCTATTCGCTGAAAGGTTCATGGGCTTATGCAGAACAAGAATTTGTTTCTTCGGTTATGCCGCTCGAGGCATATATGCATTTCCAGCCGATTGAATTCGGCTGGACAACATATACGCCTGCACAACCGGTACAAGGATATGCTTCGTATGCGGTCAGAATCCGCGGTTTTGAGCCTCAGAAGATATATGCGATGCATTTTACCCGCACATCCTCGGCCTTCACCGTATATCTAAACGGTAACCTATTCTATACATCGGGAGTTCCCGGAAAGAATTTCAAAGAAGAGGTGTTTGATTGGCATTCCGATACGGTTATCTTACCGCTGAATAATGAAACAGAAGCAACCATTGTCATTCATTTGTCGAATTTTCATGATAGGAATCCGGGGTTGGAAACGCCCTTTCTTTTTGGTCTTTATTCAACATTGCAAACAAAAAAAGTATTGGATAAATTGATTTCATCCGGTATCTTTTCTATTCTCTTCAGTATGGCTACTTTCTTTATTTCTTTATTCCTTTTTTACCGAAAAGAAACGACTGCCGGTATCTTTGGGTTGCTTTGTTACGGTTTTGCCGTCAGAACACTTTGTTATAATGACTTTTTATTAAGAAGTTTCTTCCCCGATGTGTCGACAATTACTATGTACCGGTTGGGGTATTTGACATTTCCGCTTTGTGCTATTTTTACCTTTCTTTTTATTCTTAATTTATTTATCAAAAAACCGTCAAAGGTTTTTTATTTTTTGACTATTCCGCTGTTTTTGTACGGTTTAATGACACTTCTTGCGCCGATGCCGGTATTCGTCGGCATCTTGCTGGGTGTGCAGCTCTATATATTATTTCTTTCTACTATTGTATGCATAGTTGTTGCTTATGCATTAATCAAACGGAAACCGTATGCGTTGACATTTTTAATCTCATTTTTATTGTTTATCAGTGCAGCAATATTTGACGGATTAATTTCCAACGGTATTATCAATGCTCCCTTTATTTCTCATTTTGGCGTATTGCTATTGATGGTTCCGATGGCATTTGTTGTTATTCGGCATTTTTCTGCAGCTTTTAAAACACAAGAGCAGATGATTGAATCGATTCAAAACACCAATATATCTTTTCAACGATTCTTTCCGAATGAGTTCTTGCAATTTTTGAATAAGAAAAACGTTACGGATATTTCGCTTGGTGACAATACTAATAAAAATATGTTTATTGCTTTTATCCACCTCGGTATCAAAGCAAAGCTTTCATCAAGCAGTGCCCGCGAAGAATTATTGATTTTATACAACACTGTTATTCAGGCTGCTAATCCTATTATTAAAAAATATAAAGGATTTATTGATAAATATCTTACAGATGGATTAATGGTTCTATTTTACGGTACCGCAGAAGAAACGGTAGACTGCATTATTGAGATTACTCAACTTATTAAAAAGATCAATATACATAGACAGCAACAAAAACTGTCTTCGATTCATATCTCATCAGGGATTCATTATGGAAAACTGATGATGGGAACTATCGGAGAACCGGAGCGGATGGATACGACGGTTATTTCTGACGTAGTAAATATTTCTTCCCGTATGCACAGTTACGCAACTGAAAAAAAGGTGAATGTCATTATTAGCGAAACGGTTAGGGAGCAGCTTCTTGAAAACTACTGGCGCACCCACACCTGCTTTTATTATGGAAAAATAAAATTCCATGGTAAAAGAAATTTAATAAATGTTTATGAGGTCGATTTACTATGAAAAAGATACTCTTAGGGGCTTTACCCTTTCTTTGTATGTTTTTTATTATAACATTTATTCATAAAGCAAAACCGATACAACACATGAGGGAACATGCAATAACGGCTCAACATGGTCTATTGACATTGCCTGCACATGGCGACCGGGATATATTCAGCATTAAAGGGCAATGGCATTTTACCCCTAATCAGTTCTATTATTTTAGAGATAATACGCGGCCGTTATATGCGCCATTGCCGGGTAGACTCAGTGAAACTTCGCTGAAAACCGAATTCGGCTATGCCTCATACGGATTACGTATTGTCGGACTTAATCCTAATAAAGTATATGTACTTCAATTAAATCATATTCTCTCAAGCTGTACTATTGTTATTAATGGTATTGATAGGGCAGGGCAGGGGCAGCCCGGCGTATCCGCACAAACGGAAATCCCCGGAAAAACAATCAGTATGGCATCTTTTAAGCCGCTAAAAAACGGTACGGCTGATATTGTTGTGAATATATCTAATTTTCATAATCGGTATGGAGGAACAGATCAATCGATTATTCTCGGTTCTGCTGATATTTTAAACGAGTCTTTTGTATTCAATCTTTTATTCTATAATATCACAGCTACAGTATTGCTGCTATTCAGTATGTTTTTTATCATGCTGTACTTAAATTATAAGAAAATGCCCTATATATTATGGTTCGCGTTTGCCGCCATAACAATTAGTATTCGAATTAGTGTATTCTATCCGCATATTCTTGCTTATATTTGGCTGACAATGCCATGGAAGTTTTATTTTATTTTGCGCTATTCCTCTATGCCGTTAGCTGCATTGTTTTTTACGATATTTATTAATAAGATTTTTAATATTCAGTATGTATGGATTTATCGGAGTATTATTGCAATTTGTCTGTCATCAACCGCTTTTATTGCTATCGCACCGACGCTTCTTGTTTCCCGGTATTTATATATGCAGCAAACACTTATATTCATTGCTGCCATTTATGATGCAATAATTATTATCCGTGCATTATTTAAAAGAAAGAAGTCTGCGGTATGGATTGCCATGGTATTAGGTATTCTGGCAGGTTTTGCACTGTATGATACACTGGTCAGCCAATGGGTTATTTCAGGTAAATTACTCTTACAAGAAGGTGCTATAATTTCGATTATCATTGCCGTTATTATGAGTATTGACAACTATGCCACATCAATACATCAAATCGAGCAGCTTGTAGAAGAGCAAAAGAGAATTCAAAATGCATTGCGCCGATTTTTCCCCAATCAATTACTGATGTTTCTGCAAAAAAATAATATTACAGAGATAAATACCGGCGACTCGTCAGAATTGTCTATGACTGTACTTTCAATTGATATTCGATCTTTTACCAGTATGTCGGAACAACTCGAACCTGACGAAGTATTTATATTGCTTAATAAATATTTTGCCTTAGTTGCCCCTATTATTCGAAAATATGGCGGTGTTATTATGAAATTTCTTGGTGACGGTTTTACTGCGTTATTTTCCAAGAATCCTGATGCCGCAGTCGCATGCGGTATTGAAATTCAGAAAAAACTGCAAGAAGAAAATATACGATTAGGAAATCTCCCTGCTATTAGAGCGGGAATAGGGATTGATACCGGAAAGATTCTTTTAGGCGTTATCGGAAATGACAGCCGCTTAGATAGTGTCGTTATTTCAAATACTTGCTATACGGCGGAAGAGTTGCAGGCTGCAACAAAAGTTTATTCCAACACCATTATTATTTCTGAGTCGATTTTTAAATCGCTTCAATATCCCGAAAATTTTCATATACGGTGTATTCAAGAATCGCCGGTTATTGATACGGCAGAACAAACGGTTATTTATGAAGTATATGATTGTGATGCGCCCGATACTCAGGATAAAAAACAAAAAACAGCGTCATATATTGAAAAAGCATTAAAGAAAATCAAAGAAAAAAACTATGCTACGGCTCAAACTTATATTGCAAAATCATTGGAAATATTTCCGGAGGATCCGCTGGCATTACATTATCAAAAAGTAATACGGGAAACAATATATAACCTTTGATTTATTATCTCAAAAAGGAGAGATGTCTGCGCTCTGCTGTTATGTTTATATATGTGTACGTCACACATTAAATCAGTTAGAATAACATCCTAGTAGACAGAACGCTCATTATTGATAGATTTAATTGAATATTATAGCATATTTCATAGCGGTTTGTCTAGTAACCGTTTTTCGATTGTGTCAATACTGCTGTCAGGGGTTGAGGCCCCTGCCGCAAGACCGATTGTTCCATATCGGTAAATTTCCTGTGGAATGCCGTCGGCGGATTCGGCGAGCCATGCCGGTTTGCCGTTGTCAAGGGCGGTTTGTAACAGGCGGCGTGTATTGGCGGAATTACCTCCGCCGATGACAAGTATCGCCTCAACCTCTTTCACGAGTTCGAGGAGTGCCTCCTGCCGTTCGTCGGTCGCCGGACAAATAGTTTCTAAAACAGTAAGGTCGGGAATTTTATTACAGAGGATTTCGGCAATTGCACGATATTCTTTCCGCTTAATGGTGGTCTGGGCAATAAGAACAGTGGGAGCTCCATCATACAGCACGTTTTCCGCTTCTGCAGCTGTCTGCACGGTAATACACTTACCATTTGGAACCGACAAGACGTATCCCTTAATCCCAATCAGTTCTCCGTGGTTTTTATCTCCGGCAAGAATAACCGTATAACCTTTTTGCGAATACTGTGCAGCCTTGAATTGGCTTGCGATAACACGCGGACAGGTTGCATCGATAATGATTGCGCCACAGTCTATCAGTTCTTGCCGTTTTTGCGGAGCAATACCGTGTGCTCTGATAATAATCGGCGAATCAGGTGTAATCTGAGATTTAAGCTCTTCGTCGGGGTTTACAATACGTACCCCATTCGCTTCCAAGAGCTGCATTGTTACCGGATTGTGGATAAGCGGACCGTATGTATACACCGTTTTATCAGGATACTTGGTAAGAGCTCGATATACCGCTTCAACCGCCCTCCGTACGCCCATACAGTAACCAAGTACTTTTGCACGCTTTACCTGCCGATGCCGTTCTTGTGGATGATGCGATATATCGAATTTCATTATTCTATACCTTTTTACTGTATTCCAAATTAATTAAAATCTTTGATAATTTCTTTCACTGCGGAAATGAATTGTTCCAAATCACTTTTTTCCGTACTATGCCCGATGGAAATCCGTATGGCATTTTGTGCAATTTCGGGACTAACGGAAAGAGCAGCCAGTATCGGGCGCACCTTTTTCTTTGATGAACATGCCGAACCGGCCGATACGAAGATTTCGCGATCGGAGAGGCATCGGGTCATAATTTCTGCAGGAACATTTGCAAAGCTCACTTGTATAATCCACGGTGAAAATGCATAGGCGCAGTTAGTCTCATTCGGTACTGATGGAGCCGGTACTCTTGCAGCGGGGATAATCGAACATTCAGGAATTTGAGACAGCGCTTCGAGGAGAAAACGCGATAACTCCCCTGCCCGTTCAAATTTTTGCTGAAAATCCGTATATGTTTTTTCAAGACAGCGAGCAAGCGCACAAGCACCGGCAAGGTTTTCCGTTCCGGGCCGAATATTACGTTCCTGTGAGCCGCCGCGGATACCGGAACTCACGGGCTGTTTTAAGTATAAGAGGCCGATACCGCGCGGTCCGCCGATCTTATGAGCGCTCATCGATGCGGAATGTACATCGGCCAGTCCCAGCTCCGCTACCGGTAATTTTCCGATCGATTGCACCATATCAACATGAAAATGGATGGGTCTTTTCCCGGCGGTGTGTGTTTTGAGCGCCTGTGCAATGCTCTTAACAGGCTGAATAGCTCCGACCTCATTGTTAACGCCCATAATTGCAACCAGCATGGTATCTTCCCGGAGCGTATGCAGCACTGCATCAGGGGTAACGCAACCGTTCTTACCGGAAGGTGCGGTTAAAACTGTCCAGCCGCAGTGCTCCAATACGGCAGCTTGCTCCCGCACCGACGGGTGTTCGATGTTGCTGATTACCAGACTACCGGTTACGGGACGGGTTAATAATGACAAGAGAACAAGACTGTTTGATTCTGATGCGCCGGAGGTAAAATAAAGTGTTTCAGCAGGAACTCCGAGTACAGCGGCACAGCGGCTGCGAGCTTTTTCCAGCATCTCCCGCGCCTCTTTTCCGAATCGGTGCTGAGCAGAAGGATTTGCGAATACCGCTGTTGCCTCACGATAAGCAGCTTCAATCTCATCAGTATATGGAATGGCTGATGCCGCCCAATCCAAGTAAATCATATCAGTACCTCCCGTATTATAGACGTATCGACTTCCCGTACCTGTGTTTTCAGTATGTCTTCTTGAAGAACAAGCCGAATCATCCCGCCGCGGTTCTTTTTATCTTTTTTCATACGTGCAATAATCTCATCTGCAAAAGAACTACTATTAAGCTGTCTATTAAAGTAGACAGGATTTGTACACCAATTATAACAGTTAAGAATCTTTATAAGAGAAGCAGCGTAGTCTTTATCAGTGAGCTGCATACGAAGACCTACAGCTAAGGCACGGGATATGCCCCAAGCGACAGCATCTCCGTGCGGTATGGAAAAATGAGATAAACTTTCGAGTGCATGGCCAAAAGTATGCCCAAAATTCAAGAAAGCGCGTTCTCCCTGTTCGGTAAAGTCCCGTTCAACAACACGTGCCTTAGCCTCTGCAGCGCGGCGAATCATCAGTGAAAGGCAAGTGCTATCTCTGCGGATAATCTCATCATGCCGGGTTAGGAACATTTGATACAGTTCGGTATCGTAGAGGGCGGCAGTTTTCAGTATTTCAGCAAGCCCTGATCGATATTCGGCTTCGGGCAAGGAACTGAGTACCGGAAAACAGAGGATAATCGATGAGGCAGCGTAAAACGTACCGATAAGATTTTTATAACCGGAAAGATTAACCGCCGTTTTTCCCCCGATGCTTGCGTCAGCCATTGCCAATACGGTTGTCGGTACCAGAATACACTGTACACCGCGCATATAAAGGGAAGCCGCAAGAGCGGTTATGTCGCACACTACGCCGCCGCCGAACGCAATAAAACAAGCGTGCCGATCAAGTCCGTATTCGGCAGCTTTTTCGGCAATAAGCGCCAGGGTGTCTAAGTTTTTCGCCTCATCCCCTGCCGGCAGCACTACCAGCGGTACTTGAGCAGAAAAATATTCTGCTTGCCGCAAAAGCGGGAGCGTATGCTCATCGCATACATATAATGCATCTACCCTTCCCTTTTCCGGAAGTTGAGGGAGGCGGACGGTATCCGAATAGCACACGAGCGTGCGTCCATGCGGTGTAGAAAATGAAAACGATTGCGCTAATGGTATCATAAGCAATTTTGTTGTATCAGTAACATTTAATCGGCACGCACGGTGGTTGCTGATACTGCCGTTCGCGATGCCTTTCTATTTTTTATCTTTAAAAAGAGCATTTTTTCAGTTTCATAATTTGAGTTTAAATCAGCTTTCCAATAAAAAAACATCCGAACACCGTGTATTCTCTGTTCAATCGTTTCCGTTTCTTTTTTGCACATACCGTAAACGGGAACAACGATGAGTCCCGGTACTTCATTTGCTTCCATTGTAAACTGTATTTTTCCTTCGGGATCTTCGAGCAATATCCATGAAACTTTATTGAATACATCAGTAGTTATGCTGCACTCTTTCTTTTGGTTTTCTTCGCAATCATACAGTGATAAGGAAGGCATAACGGAATCGGTTTCTTCCAATGCAATATCGATTTCAACGACAAAATAAGAAGAAAGATTAAAAGGGCTGTCGTTCTTTAATATGTATTGAACCTGTGTTCCCTCAGGGAAAAAGGTATATTGTTTACGCAGTGAAACTGGCTGTTCGATACTGGAATCAAATAAACCGGCAGTAGATAGTTTCAGCTCCGATCGAATAGTATTGATTTCAATTTCTTGATACGTATTATCGGAAAATACGGTTGTAAGTGCTTCCGGATGCCCATCTTTGAGGTGCTGCAAAGCAGCTTCCGATAAGAGATAGTCGATAAACATTCCGGAATGTTCGAGCGGCATATCGGAATAATTTTTATAAGCGGAGAATACGTCGCATTCAAAAATCTTCCCGCCGTGATGATGTACATACATATTTAATGATGAACGTTGAGATAAAAACTCTTTAAAACCGTCCATATCGATATCATATCGGGTAAGACCTTCGGTAAATATACCCGGAAGGCGTGTTTGTTTTTCAGCAACAAGCAGTTTTCGATACGCAATACGGCGTAATTCGTTATGGTATTCGGGAATACAAGCTTCCAGCGCAAAAAGCTCGGCATTTTGCGCTTTCCATAGCTCTTGCAAGGCATATTTTTTACGCGCCTTATCGCCTTTCATACCGTTTGCCAACATATTCACATACATCATTTTAGAATAAATTTTAAAGGCATCGCGCTGTATCGTAACGGCGTGTTTTGTCGCATGTCCTGTCGGAGCATCACAGAGAACCGTATTCGGAGCAATATACATGGGCGGATGCGGTTGTCTCCGTTTCATCAATTCAGCCGTGTGGGTAAGCCGAATAACCGATTCAGGTTGATTACACAGCTCTACAAAGGAAGAAAACCAATTTGATCCGTCTTTATTCTTTTCAAGGCATTTTATATAGGTTTTAATCGGTAAGAACAGGAGATACATAGATTCTCCTGAAGAAGGGGCTGCGGCCGCTACTTTTTCATAAAATTCTTGCGGTGTACGGGTTGCGAAATCAGGATCATCGGGAATACAGGGAAATACCGTAATTGTTTTTCCTTTATCTTCAACAATCGCAGGAGAGAAACCGATATTTTGATTATTTCGCTTTATATCTGTCGGGAATAAACGGTAGTCGAGAAGGCAATATTCCATACCGCATCGGATAAGCGGGGTAATAAGCGACGGTGTCCATGCGGAAGCGGTTACAAAAAGCCCTCGCGGCCGCTTTCCGAAGTGGGTACGGATAGCGGCGGTCATCATCTCTATTTGACCGATAACATCGGAGGCAGGCAACAGTGATAGATAAGGCTGATGATAACCTCCCCCCAGAAGCTCAATCTGTTTGCGGGAAAGCATATTGTTTAACAGCATGGAATAAGCTTGGCGCTTCCCTTTTTGCCATTCTAAAAAGCTGCCCGCCGCAAAAATAGTTAACGGCAGCTTTTCCTCCGCTTGAATACCGGAAAAAAAAGCCCTATACAGCGAAGCATTATCGTTTTTATCAATTTGCTGTAAATAGGAGATAGAAAGCTGTACACAAAAGCATAAATGCACATTTTTTTTTGAGGTATTCACGGATCATCCTTACTAAAACAATATTTATTGTATACTATTTTCAGTGATTATGGAAGTATAAAATTCCGTTACATTTCTAGATATTGGTATCTCTAAAAACTCACTCGATGAGCTTTTAGAGATACACGATAAGTATTTTGAATGTTTGATTATTGCTGAGGCGCGGATGAATCCGAACTATCGGCAGCGAACGCACCGGCTTTTCCGGATACATCCGATTCATCCGACAGTGCTGCTTCCGGTGATTGAAGGATGGGTTGCCGCGGTAACTGAGACTCCGCCTTGATAATATCTTCAAACTCTTGTTTATCAATTGTTTCTTTCTCAAGCAAGCGCTTTGCAATATACTCCAATAGAGTCTTTTTTTCTTGTAATCGGTTTACGACAACGGCATATCGCTCTTCCATGATGCGGGCAATTTCTTCATCGATATACTGCTGTGTTGTTTCGGAATATTCGCGTACCAGCTGAGGATCTCCTGCTCCGTAGCCGCCGCCCCGCTTTGAAAGTGCAACGTTTTTAAATCGATCACTCATACCGTAGTCGGTTATCATGCTGCGGATAATATCGGTAGCGCGTGATAGATCGCTTGAGGCGCCGGTGGAAACAACACCGAACTGCACAAATTCAGCTGCCCGTCCGCCGAGGAGACAGTCAACTTCTGCAAGCAGCTCTTTTTCAGTACTCAAGAATCGGTCTTCTTCGGGGATATTCAAGGTATAACCGAGTGCTGCAATACCGCGCGGTATAATGGAAACTTTATGCACCTTATCCGCTCCTTCGGTAAAGGCGGCTGTTATTGCGTGTCCGGTTTCATGATACGCGACGATTTGACGTTCTTTTTCCTTTATTACCCTACTCTTTTTCTGTAAACCGGCAATCGCTTTTTCTACCGCCTCATTAAGGTCTTCTGCGATAACTTCTTTACGGCCGCCGCGTACTGCAAGCAAAGCAGCCTCGTTAATCACGTTTGCAAGATCAGCGCCGGAAAAACCGCTGGTAATTCGCGCAGTATCGCTGAGATCAATTCCGCTGGAAAGTTTCACATTCTTGGCGTGTATCTTGAGGATTTGCTCCCGTCCTTTCATATCGGGGCGGTCAACCGCTACCTGCCGGTCAAAGCGGCCGGGGCGAAGCAGCGCAGGGTCAAGAACATCGGGGCGGTTTGTTGCCGCAAGCAAAATGAGCCCGGTGCTGTTATCGAATCCATCCATTTCTACGAGCAGCTGATTGAGCGTCTGTTCTCGCTCGTCGTTTGAATGAATGGAATTTAAACGGGACTTACCGATGGCATCAAGCTCATCGATAAAAATGATACAGGGAGCTTTTTCCCGTGCTTGCTTAAAGAGATCACGTACACGGGAGGCGCCCACGCCGACAAACATCTCTACAAAGTCTGAGCCGCTAATCCGAAAGAACGGAACCCCCGATTCCCCTGCAACGGCACGTGCAAGCAGGGTTTTACCGGTTCCGGGCGGGCCGACCAACAAAACGCCGCGCGGAATCTTACCGCCTATTTCGGTATATTTTTGAGGATATTTTAAAAAGTCTACAACTTCAACCAGTTCTTCTTTTGCCTCGTCAACGCCTGCGACATCGCTGAAACGAGTGGTAACTTTTCCTTCCTCGACGGCTGCAGATCGCGCTTGCCCGCCGGAAAAGATACTGCCGCCCAGCCCTCCGAGATTTGAGGTAAAGCGTTTCATGACAAAATGCCAAAGAAGGAAGATAAAACCGAACGGCAGTATCCATTGTACCAAAAAGTCCACGAGAAAGTTGTTTTCTTTAGGACGTACTAAATAAATGACATTGTGCTCATCCAGCAATTGTAAAAAAGATTCCGAATATATTCCGACCGTTTGATAGGCATCCCCCGCATCCGCAGGTAAAAACGGCAACTTGCTTCGTGTTTGTTCGCTGCTCGCTTGCGTTTTCGTTTGTCCGATAAAGTATGTCGGCCCCATAATCACCTTAACGATTTCGCCTGATGCAACACGGTCTTTAAACTCCGAAAAAGGAATAATATTTGCATCTTGCTTCATCAAGAACTGGTTTACAATCAGTAGAATTATAAACACGCCTGCAATAATCGCGATAAAAGGTAATCGAGGTTTCTTTTGATCCTTATTATTATTGTTATTGGACGGTTCGGAGCTTAACTTGAAAAAATTAAAGGGATCTTGTTCGTTCGGATCCTTTTTGTTCTTATCATCATTCTGATTCATAACTGCCATTGCCTCATCTTTTACTCTAGGATTCCGCTCAAAACTCCGGTGAAGGTAGTGGAGGTTCCCTATTTATAAGGCATAACATACTCAAAAAAAACAATATAGACAAGCCGGATATTCAAAATGTCAGAACAAAGGCATCAGGTTCTTCAAAATGTATGTCCGCAGAATAACAGCGCTTGCGGGAATTTTATAATGTAGGAATTTTATAATGTAGGAATTTTATAATTGACGATACCGGCAATAGATGATAGAATTGCCTTTATGAAAATGGTTTCTGCCGCAACGGTATTTCTTGCAATAAGCGTAGTATGCTGCTCGTTTTTCGTAATACGGGCTATAAAGGATAGAAAAACTACGCAAACGATGCGGGTATATAATATTGTATTGGCTGTGTTTATGCTTTTGTCTATAGCGGCAGCAGGTTACTTCCGGTATATTTCTTTTCCGTTTGCTTCATTGGCGCTTGGTATCCTCTGTTTTATCCTATTGTCGGTAGTTGCTTCAAACGATATGATGTACCGGCGGGAATATGCAGCATTAAAAGCAGAAATAGAATCGATACAGGAAGAACTGATTAACGCGCAACGTCCTGATGAAACCGCGATACGGGCAAAAGAGCTGCTGCCTATCGGCAACACCTTCTTAATAAAAGCAGCCGAAGCAATACGGCAGCAAAATGATGTATCCGCAATTCTTGGTTTTATCAATAAAATCATGATTGAACAGCTCTTTGCGGATGGAGGTGTTATCCTTACCATCGGTGAATTTGAAGACGTGCTCAGTGTTAAAGCATATAGTGGAAATTATCCGCCGCCGTATAAGCTGCCTGATGATGTGCCGCACCAGCCGGATCGAGTTGCCACTAATTTCAGATATGCGGAATTTCCGCTTAATAATTCATTTTTTGGTGAGGCTGCGCGATCGGCACAATCGATCTTAATTCCGTATGCACAGAAAGATAGCAGAATTGTTGTAAACGGAGAAGAACCGTTTCTTATGCCGGGCTCATTACTTACTCTTCCGATGGTATATCGGGATACGGTAGCCGGTCTTATTTCTTTATCACGAAGCACCGAGCATGCACCGTTTACCGAATCTGATGTGCAAATCGGCGAAATATTAACCAGCTATGCAACGGCAGCACTGAGACTGATATATGATTTGCATGAAGAAACGGAATTAAACACGATTGAAAATGAAACCGATATTGCGAGCCGTATTCAAAAGATACTGCTTCCTAAGAAGCTCGTCGATACAGCGGACTTGAGTTTTTCGGTGCTTTTTAATCAGGCGCGAGGCGTTTGCAGCGACTACTATGATATTATTCAGAATCAGAAAGATAGACTGTTCTGTATTACCGCCGACGTTGCCGGTAAAAGTATTCATGCTTGTATCGTTATGGTAATGATTCGCTCGTTGCTTTATCTTATCACCAATACGGCACAAAATACTCAGAGTATTCTCGATATTTTAAATAAGGGTATTACCGGAAAAATATCGATTGACCACTATGCAAGCATATCGTTATTGGCGTATATTCCTGTAGAGAAAAGCATTGAGTATGTGAATGCCGGAACGCAGTCTCTCCTCTTATGGAAAGCTTCGACAAAGAAATTAGTCCGGCTTGAACAAAAATCAGATCCTATCGGCGTAGATAGTAAGTCGGTTTATACCTGCAAAAAGATTCAGGTTGAAACAGGAGATATTGCCGTTTTGTTTACTGACGGTGTTGTTGAAACACTCAATGAACGGGGAGAACCCTTTGGATTAAAAGCTCTTGGGGAGATTTTGGCTGCCAACGCCTCATTACCGGCAAAAGCAATTACCGAGAAAATTAACAAGCAAATAAAAACATTTATCGGGAAAACATCGCCTCATGATGATCAAACGGTGATGATTATTAAAGTGAAATAGGGATAAGGAGGACAGAGTATGGAACTGAAAATCCGAAAAAACAAGGATGTATACATTGTCGATGTAAGCGGAGAAATGGATTTATACAATTCGTATAAACTGAAGGAATTAATTGCAAAGATGCTTGAGCGTCAGATTCAATGTATTGTACTCAATCTTGAAGAAGTCGAATATATCGATTCTTCCGGTATCGGCGCATTGATTTATATCTGTTCAACCTTAAAGAAGAAAAACTTAAAATTGTATATTACTAATATTCACGGTTCAGTAAAGAAAGTTATCGAATTAACAAAACTGATGGGCTTCTTTCCAATTACTAATAGTCTGGAAGAGGCGCTGCAAAAATTAGCCGATAGCCAATAGGAGAATGTTACAATATGATCAAAGAATTACGTGTTGACGGAAAAGACCCATTGTTTGATAAGACCGGTATGCTGTATAAGGAATTTCCTTCAGATTTCCGGCAAATTCGCTATTTCACCCTTTTGATTGTCCAGTCGGCTCCGTTGGAAATTAAAGGAATCAACCTGCTTGAGCAGCAAATCAGTGAGATCATTAAAAATGCCGTAAAGCATGGAAACAAATGCGATCCTAAAAAGAAAGTAAAGGTCTGGTATGAATTCAGCCCCGAACATGCTCACCTCATCGTAGAAGATGAAGGTTCCGGCTTTAAAGATATAGAAAAATGGAATGAATTTAACCGCAAACGGCTTGAATGTTTGTATAAGCAAGATTTTACCAATCTTGGCGAATATGTTTCCTTTAGAACGGCGCAAAGCGATGATAATGATGGCGGAAATGCGTTATTTGCTGCGCTTGAGTACTGGAACGGCGGTTTTGTATTCGGTGATAAACGTAACTCGATCGCGATGCTGAAGCAGTACCCCAAAAAACGCCACGGTATTGCAATAGAATAATACGGTTCTGCACTACCTGTTTTTCAAAAAATCATCTCCGTACGCCTTTTGAAAATAGCCTGTCCAGAAGTGTACATCCGTGTACACTTCTGGACGCGAGTTTTTGCGCTGCAAAAACATCGCTGCTGCGGGATCCACGGACATCCTTGTCCGTTCTGCAGATACAAGGCGCAAGCACAAATTAACCGCAGGTACGCCCAAGAATGTACGTCCTATACATTCTTGGGCTGCGTGTTTAGTCTTACGCCTAAACACGTTTCTGATTTGCATCACCGCCGTCCATGGCGGTTCTGCTACGTTGAGCACTTTCAAAAGCGGCACGGATGCCGCGCGTATTAAGCAGAAACAAGTTTGACACCGGTCAAACTTGTGTTCAGCGAAGTCACGGATGTACTTCGCTGAACGAGCAACGCAGATGCACCGTCTATTTCAAAAGGTCGAGGGGCTGTATTTCTCATGATACACCCGCTCATATAAAAAACGTTTATCTTCTTCGAAAAGCTCTTCAAACACAAAACCGAGAACAGCACGGTTGCTCTTGGGTAGAAAATGAGAAAATAAGCTGCGTCCCTTGCTATGAATGATACGGTGAGGAAAATGCAGAACAAATCTAAGCGATTGCCGTTTTCCGATTGAAACGGCATAGTCGTCTCTACATCCACAGATGAGTATTTTGCTATCTATAAATAATACATACAACCCGCTTGAAGCATACGGGTTAAACATCATAAATGTTTGCTGTTCAAACTCATGCAGCCGGTAAAGAAAAAGCGGGAAAATATTCTGTGTTACTGTTTTTTCCGCCGTAAATTGCGCGGCAGTTTGATACGCTGAGGGCAAAAAGTCGGTAAAGGGGGGCAGATGCAGATCTGTGTGGATAATCGAATCGAGGGGAAAATGTTCGTGTTCCTGCGCGGTAATCGGAGGATTATCCGGTATATAAATTTCTGCAAAAACATTATTTTGGGGCTGTTTTTCGGGGTCGTATTTATACGCAATATCCGGGAACATTACATAGCAGCTGCCTGCATCTGCATACACAGCCGTATGAAAGACAATACTTCGCTTCTTATGCTCAAAAAAAACGGAAGTTTTCTTCCCAATGAATTCAGAAAGCGGTTGAAAATAGAGCTTACTATTTTTTATCGTATAGGAGCCGGACGGTAACATATAAAAGAGTGCACCCGATTGCAGAAGGAGCGGAGGTAACTCTTGTAAAAATGCTTCAACGATATAGTCATATTCAATCCGTGAGAGCGGAATCTGCATATTCTGCCCCCTTAAAATCAATATAAGAAATTTTCCATACAGTATCTTCTTTTACTGCGCCGAATTCCACCATAATAAACAGCGGCTGTTCGTCTTCTGAAAAAAGGTTGGGGGCATCGGCTATATTATCCGCATCTCCCGTCTGCACAGCGGTATCTTGCTGTATAGCGGCATCTTGATTTGCGTTCGAGACTTCCGGAACAGCCTGTTTTACAGCAAGCCGCATCAGTATTATTGCACTTCCGTCCTGTTTAAAGGATGGGCGTCCGTAAAAAGCAGAAGAAAAATCAGGAAAATGTTCAAACATAAAACGTCCAAGCTGCGGTAAAAAAGCTTTTTGTGTACTAAATAAGGCGGAACCGAGCGATTTTGCTACAACTGCTGCGGCAATGCTATCGCAAAAGCTCAATACATCTTCCGGAATATTTTGATAGTCCAATATGCCGAGCTGCGGCAATGAGGGTAAAATATCTCCATCATCGATGGTATCTGCATACGGAACAGGCCGGTTACCTTCAATACTATACGGTTCGGAAATAGGCGGAATAACTAAATCATCACCTAATGCTTCCCATTGAATAGAGTCAAAATATGCCTTATTTTGATCCCGTAGAGATTCCGAACAGAGCGGCAGCAGTATCAATAAAAAAAGTGCGCCGCACCCTTTTTTCCGCACTATTCTATGCCCCCTACATCTTCCGCTGATAACCCATAACACTCCCCGTCCCTATCGGAATTATAGGGTTCAATGTGGATAACAATATCATAGACATTCCCAAGCGTATTTCTAATAACAAGTGAAGTCTTTTCTGCAATAATATGCGCCTCGCTTACCGGCATGGAACCGTCCACCTCGATATCCAAATCGATATCCCACAAATTCGCCATCTTGCGTATGCGTGCCCGGTGAGGGTTTTTAACTTCAGGGATGGAGGCTACAGCGCTAAAAAGCTGTTCATAAAGCTGTTTATTGGTATTGCCGTCCATCAATTCCACATTGAGTTCGATAAAGAGTGTAATAGCCGATTTGATAATAAGACACGAAACAAGCAATGCGACAAGCGGATCAAAATACGGCGCGTGGAATAATAGAGAAATGACAAAACCGATAAGTACCGAAGATGAGATGACAATATCGTTTACCATATTGCGCGCGTTAGCAAGTATCATCAAGCTTTGCGCTTTTTTACCGAGGAGATATTGATTAAACGCGAGGAGGAGCTTACCGGCAATAGATACCGCCGTTACGATTATCGCAATGCGCTGCGGCATCGGAAGCAGTTCACCCTTATAAACCTGTATCAGTTTATTGATTGAGGCGATAAAAAGCTGGATACCGGCAAACATAATGATAAATGCCAACACCATAGAAGCAATGGTTTCGGCACGCTGACGTCCCCACGGATAGCGGGAGTCTGACGGCTTATTGATGACAAAGCTGACAAGGACTGCCATTACGGCGATGCCCACATCGGTTGCAGTATCGATACCGTCTCCCAGCACCGATAAACTTCCGGTTATAAGACCGACAGTGAGTTTTAGTACGCAAAGCAGCAAATTACCGCCGAGTGCGACAAAAGAGGCGGTACGTACAATCTTGGTGCGTGTATCCTGTGTAAGCGTATTTTGATTGGTATGCTGCATTTAGGCGTAAAACTCTTTAATTGTGTCCGCAATATATTGGATATGCTCTTTTGTTATCCAATAATGAGTTGCCAACCGGAAATACCCGTCGCGGTCGCAAGGATTAATTAAAATATTTTTTTCATGCATGTATTCGACAAAGGCTTCGGTATCCAATTGCGCATCTGCATTATTTTTGAAAAACACAAAGTTAATGTCCCTGCGGTCATGTGCAATCTCTATTTTATCGACATCGTTTAAGAGCTTTTCCAACATTCCCGCATTTTGGTGGTCGGTATCGAGGCGGTACCGCATCTCTTTTAAAGCGATTAAGCCTGCAGCGGCAAGAACACCTGCCTGACGCAACCCGCCGCCCATAATCTTCCGGTTCCGGCGCGCTTGGTCGATAAATTTACGGCTTCCCGCTAAAATAGAGCCGACCGGTGCGCATAAACCTTTGGAAAGGCAGAACATAACAGAATCGACATGCTGCGTCAGTTCTTTCGCTTCAACACCTAAAGAAACGGCTGCATTAAACAGGCGCGCACCGTCAAGATGAATGGGAATATGATAGCGATTTGCACATCGCCTCACCTTCTCCATCTGCTCTATCGAAAATACTTTTCCGTTTGAGTGCGCATTTTCCAAACAGATAAGGCTTGTCTTAGGTTCATGGATATCGTCGCCGATACGTACCCGCGGTTCGATTGATTCCGGCAAAAGAATAGAACCGTGCGCATCGATAGTCCGCAGTTGTACACCTGCAATAATACTTGCGGCTCCGCTTTCATGCTGCACGATATGACATTGATCGTCTAAAATGACCTCACTGCCGCGCGGACAATGCGTGAAAAGCGCCAACTGATTTCCGAATACACCGGAAGGCACGAAGAGTGCTGCTTCTTTTGCGGTAATACTTGCCGCATATTGTTCCAGTTCCTTAACGGTAGGATCATCTTCGTACACATCATCGCCGACCGGAGCTTTCGCCATAGCTTCCCGCATTGCCTCGGTTGGCCATGTAACGGTATCACTGCGTAAATCAATGTAATTCATGTATTCAAGTGTATCCCATAACCCCTTCCAATGCAATACAGGCGTTTTCAATATTCAAAATATTTTGTTACTTGAAAGACAGACGCCGAACCATATATTATAGGGCATCTCTAACATGGAGTATCTTGTAAAAAATCGGATTGAATAATGATGGAAGAAAAAACGGAAGCATCGGCGGCGTTTTCGCGGACACGAGCGGATCACGCAATAGAAATACTGGAAGATTATACGGAAGCTATCGCCCAAATCAGTAAAGAAAACGGGAAATGCCGCGTTATGGATCTTGCACGATATTTCGGCGTAAGTCATGTGTCGGTCATTCAGGTGCTGCAACGGCTAAAAGTCAATCATTTGATCGAAAGCGGTACCCATAAGCCGATATGCCTTACCGAAGAAGGCCGTGCATTGGCGCGCGAATGTGCTGTCCGGCATGGAATCGTACTCCAATTTTTACTGAAACTCGGCGTAAGCGAAAAAACTGCACTCCTCGATTCCGAAGGATTGGAACACCACATCAGTTCCGAAACATTGGAATGTATGAAGCAGTTTATAGAAAACCTCTAAACACCGGACTGCTATTATTACCATTCAAATTATGATAATAGTCTTGACAAAATACTGTAGTATGTACTACATTTATGGCAGAAATACGTAGTCTTAACTACTAAAAACAGATTTTTTGTTCTTAAATATTTTTTTTAAAGGAGATTGTATGAAAAATCATACACAATGGTCAATAATTGTACTCATAGTACTAACGTTTATTATCGGTGCAGCCGGTATTACCGGTTGTGCAAAAAAAGATGCGGCTGCAAGTAAAGCGGATGCTGCGCGCCCCAAACGGGTAGTAACAACCTTCACTATTTTGCAGGATATGGCACAGAATATTGCAGGCGATAAGCTTTTGGTAGAATCAATTACCAAGCCGGGGGCGGAAATTCACGAGTATGAGCCGACTCCCCTCGATATTGTGAAGGCGCAGTCTGCGGATTTGGTGCTGCGCAATGGTTTGGGGCTTGAACGCTGGTTTGAAAAATTCATGGGCAATGTAAAAGATGTGCCGAGCGTTACGCTCAGCGATGGGATTGATCCGATAGGGATTGGGGAAGGACCGTACAACGGGATGCCGAACCCGCATTCGTGGATGTCCCCGAAAAATGCGCTCATCTATGTGGAAAATATCAGAAAAGCCTTTGTGAGTTTAGACCCTGCGAATGCGGAAACCTATAATGCTAATGCAGCTGCGTACAGTGAAAGTATCAAAAAAATAGACACCTTCCTCACTGAAAAGCTTTCCGAAATCCCCGAATCGCAGCGCTGGCTCGTAACCTGCGAAGGGGCTTTTTCGTATCTTATCCGCGACTGCAATATGAAAGAATTGTACCTGTGGCCGGTTAACGCCGACGAGGAAGGCAGTCCTCAGCAAATTCAAAAGGTGGTAGATACCATCCGGCAGCATCATATTCCCGTTGCCTTTTCCGAAAGTACTATCAGCAATAAGCCGCAGCTGCAAGTCTGTAAGGAAACCGGAGCCTATTACGGCGGGGTTTTATATGTCGACTCTTTGACGTATGAAGACGGAGATGCCCCGACCTATCTTAAAATGCTGGAATACAATGCGAATGCAATCGTGAAGGGATTCCAGGATAGTCTTTCACGGTAAGCCGCAGAGATTTAGATAAACGGTGATGGCGGATGTACGGAAATATACCCCCGCAATATCGGGCTAATAATTAAGGAGAGAATTATGGACGGTAAGCAGGAATATCCCGTTGAACTTACAGTAAAGGATGTCAGTGTTGCCTATAACAACGGGCATGTTGCCTTATACAATGCGTCATTTTCCCTGCAAAAGGGGACGATTACCGCATTGGTCGGGGTAAACGGCAGCGGAAAGTCCACGCTTTTTAAGACAATCATGGGCTTTATTAAACCGATGAGCGGATATGTAACAATCTGCGGAAAACTGATTGGTATGGCACAAAAACAGCACTTACTTGCATACGTGCCGCAGTCTGAAGATGTGGACTGGTCGTTTCCGATTAGTGTGTGGGATGTAGTGATGATGGGGCGGTACGGCTATATGAACTTTCTCCGTATTCCGAGCAAAGAGGATAAAGAAATGGCCGAGCGCAGTTTAGAGCGGGTACAAATGCTCGATTTTAAAGATCGTCAGATCGGCGAACTTTCAGGCGGACAAAAAAAACGAGTATTTCTGGCGCGGGCGCTTGCGCAGCAGGGAAAAATCATATTGCTCGATGAGCCGTTTACCGGAGTCGATGTTAAAACGGAAACAGCGATTATCGAGCTGCTGCGTGAGCTGAAAAACGAAGGGCATCTGATCTTTGTTTCCACACACGATTTAGGTTCCATCCCTGAGTTTTGCGATCATGTTGTAATCATCAATCGGACAGTGATTGCCTCCGGTGCGACGGAAACCACCTTCACCGCCGAAAACCTGATCAAAGCCTTTGGAGGCGCTCTGCGGAGTATTAAGATTGATCATACCGATAATCCGGAAGACACTGCTCACGAAATAAGAGTATTCACCGATGACGAGGGGGCTTTGATTACCAAGCAGGAGGGCAAACCGTACCTCAAGGGCATAAGAAATGTTGTTGAGTAGTGGTGGTTTTGAAAAAGCAACCGCGCCCGATATATTTAAAGCGGTTGCGTTCCTTTCTGTGGAAAATTTTATTAAAAATTTTCCACAGTTTATTTTGAAGAGAAAGGCAAACACATTAGACAAATATATAAAAATCGCAGAATAATGGAGGTTGTGAGACCATTTGAACTGCAAAGCAGTTCAACTCTGGTCGAACAGCCCCATTATTCTGCGGGGTATTTAAAAAAATAGTCTGATGCGTTTGCCTTGATGGAGTGATATGTTATTAATTCCTTTTCAGTATGAATACATGGTGAAAGCGATTTTGGTGAGCGGAGGTGTCGGCGGGGTGTGTGCCTTGCTGTCGTGTTTTGTTGTGCTGAAAGGCTGGTCACTTTTGGGAGATGCGCTATCCCATGCGGTGGTGCCGGGAGTTGCGGTTGCTTATATTATCGGTATTCCGTTTTCTATCGGGGCGTTTATCAGCGGAATGCTTGCCGCGCTTATCATGGGCTTTGTTAAAAATAAGACACGGATTCGCGAAGATGCGGTAATAGGTATTGTCTATACCACGTTTTTTGCGCTCGGTGTGCTGCTGATCTCACTGTACCCAAGTAACATCAGTCTTACGACAATCATTATGGGAAATATTCTCGGTATCGCCGACAGAGATATTGTGCAGACACTGATTATTGCAGGCGGAAGTCTTATCATCATCTTGCTGAAATGGAAGGATTTGCGGCTTTTTTCGTTTGATCCGTCGCACGCCCGCTCGATAGGTCTAAACACCAATGCGCTCTACTTGCTGCTGCTCACTCTGCTTGCCGTTACGGCGATTGCGGCGCTGCAAACGGTAGGTAGTGTGCTGGTTGTAGCAATGCTCGTAACGCCGGGAGCTGCCGCATATCTGCTCACGGATAGATTTCCGATGATGATGGGGCTTGCGGCAGTAATCGGGACACTTACTGCTTCTGCAGGAGCCTATATCAGCTATTATTTGAATGGTTCGGCGGGCGGGTGTATTGTTGCGCTGCAATTCTTTTTATTTTTGGCCATTTTGTTCTTTGCGCCGCATCACGGCATCATCTCCGCGCGGCGGACGGCAGCACGTTCGCTGAAAGCCTTTTTGGGGCAAAACTGAGGAGAAGATTGTATTTTTAAACTGCCCAGCTTTTAATAGCGGCAAGGATTGTAGGGGCGGCGAAGCCGTTCCGAAGGAATGGAGCCGAGAGGCGGAACCCCGAAAAGCCTGATTTTTGCGAAGCAAAAAGCCGCCCAAAAGATTATAAAAAACACAAAAAAGAGGAGGGGTCTATGTGGTTAATGTCGGTTTTAGAGCCGTTTACGTATGGATTTATGATAAAGGCACTCGTAATAGCGGCGTTGGTTGGGGGTGTTTGCGCCCTTATTTCCTGTTATCTGATCTTAAAGGGCTGGTCGCTGATGGGGGATGCGATTTCTCATGCGGTACTGCCGGGAATTGTGGGGGCGTATCTTTTACATATTCCGCTTGGGGTTGGGGCGTTTGCGGCGGGGCTATTGAATGCGGCTGCGACGGGGTGGATAAAAGACCGGAGCCGTATCCATGAAGATTCGGTGATGGGGGTGGTTTTTACGGGGCTGATGGCGATCGGGCTGATTTTGGTGACGAAGGTGAGTTCAAATATTCATTTTATGCATATTTTGTTCGGGAGCCTTTTGGGGATTGAAAGGGGCGATATGATACAGGCGGTTGTATGTTCGGTGGTGACGCTGGTTGTACTGATTGCCAAACGGAAGGATATTCTGCTGTACTTGTTTGATAAAAACCATGCGCAGGCGGTGGGTTTGAACGTGCAGGCTATTCATTACCTGTTTCTTTCGCTGACGGCGCTGACCATTGTTGCGTCGCTGCAGGCGGCGGGGATTTTGCTGACGGTTGCGATGCTGATTATTCCCGGCTGTATTGCATATCTGTTGACGGACAGGCTGAACCGGATGCTCCTTATTTCCGCCTGCTCCGCGGTGATGAGTTCCTTGATTGGTACGTATGTGAGCTATTACCTGAACGGAGCGACCGGCGCGTGTATCATTTTAACGGAGTCGTTCTTTTTTGCCTGCGCGATGGTGTTTGCACCCAAATACGGCATGCTGGCACATCGCCGGGCAGCGCGGAAAGCACGTTTAGCGCTCGCTTAGAACTTGCTTAGTGCTTTAAAAAGCCCAAAGGGAGATCGATATCGCTCCATTCTTCTTCGGTCATTACGGTTATCCCATTCCTCATGAGTAAATCTGCCGTTTTCCCGTTTCCTGCAGTGAGTATTCCGGAAAAAGTCCCGTCATAAACCAAACCTTTTCCGCATGAAGGGGAACGGGCTTTAAGCAGTGCATCCGTACAACCATACTGCTGTGCTATTTCTAAAACTACAGCAGCACCTTTTTCAAATGCTTCGGTTACATCATCGCCGTCGGTGTTGATGACTTTTCCTGCTTTTATTTCTGCTGCCGAACGCGGTGTCGGTAAGCCTCCAAGCTGCTCCGGGCAGACCGGTATTGCTTTTCCTTCTTTTACAAGCTGCTGCACGGCAGGATTTATTGCTTTCTTTCCGTCATACCTACAAGGGAATCCTGCAAGGCAGGCACTTACAATGATCATAAGCGGAACGCTCCTCTTCGCGGATGTATCTCCGGCATTTTCAGCGCTTCCGATAATGCCGGAAGCACTGTTTTAACTACCCTTCCTGCGGTTCCGTGGAGACGGCAGGAAGTAAGGTAATGATTGTTGCCGGAATAGCCGGTATGTCGGTTTGAATGCTTATCGTAAGTGCGTTTCCATCAGTATCGACAACAGCGGTAGTGCCGGGGGTAAAGTCCCCTGTGATGATTTTGACGGCGAGGACATCTTCTATTTCGGTTTGCAACAGCCTGCGCATCGGCCGAGCGCCGAGCAAGGGATCATAGCCGTGCTTTATACAATAGGCGCGGGCATTATCAGTGATTCGAAGCTGTAACTGTTTTGCAGCGAGGCGGCCGGTTAATTTGGAAAGCTCCAACTCGAAAATAGCTTCTATCTCTTTTTCCGAAAGCGGGGTAAAGACAATCAGCGAATCGAGCCGGTTCAAAAATTCTGGACTAAAGATTTTTTTTGCCTCCAGTTCGGCGGACTTTTTCATGCCCTGATAGTCGATGGTGCGGTTTTCTTCCCGTGCAAAGCCGAGCGGTTCGTCCATCAAATTTCGCGTGCCGACATTACCGGTAAGGATGATCACCGTATTCCGGAAGCTCACCGTATGGCCGAGGCTGTCCCGCAGTTCCCCCTCCTCCAGCACCTGCAATAACAGGTTAAAGACATCGGGGTGCGCTTTTTCGATTTCATCAAACAGGATAACCGAATACGGATTCCGTCTGATTTTTTCCGTCAGCATTCCGCCGTTCTCAAAACCGATGTATCCCGGAGGCGCTCCGACCAAGCGTGCAACGGCATGTTTTTCCATGTAATCGCTCATATCGACCCTGATAAGGGATTCCGCAGAGCCGAAGAGGAATTCGGCAAGCGCCTTTGCCAGCAGCGTCTTCCCTACCCCCGTCGGTCCTAAAAAGAGGAACGAGCCGATAGGCCGGTCAGCTGAGGCAATTCCTGCGCGGGAACGGCGCAAAGCATTTGCGATAATACCGATTGCCTCATCCTGTCCGATAATGGTTTTATGCAGCTCTTTTTCGGTTTCGGCAAGGCGCTTTGCCTCGTCGGAGCCGACACTCTTGAGCGGAATATCCGTCATTAAAGAGACGGTTTCGGCAATGTCGGCAGGGTCTACTTCAAGCATTGTTTCGTTTTCTTGGTTCAACCACCGCATTTTGATTTTTTCCAGCTGAACTTTTAAGAGCTTTACTTCGTCGCGCACAACAGCCGCCCGTTCATAATCCTGTACTGCAACCAAGTCCTTCTTTTCGCCGGCAAGCTCCGCAATCCGCTGTTCGATGGTCGTGATATTTTGCGGCAGCTCGGTAGTATCCATTTTCTTCAAAGCGCCCGCCTCGTCCATCACGTCGATGGCCTTATCGGGGAAGAAACGGTCGGGGATATAGCGGGACGAAAGCTCCACAATCTTTTTAATGGTTTCGTCGGAATAGTGAACATGGTGGTGCTGCTCATACTTGGCTTTAAGCCCTCCGAGAATCGCACACGTTTCTTCCTTTGTCGGCTCTTTAATCAGCACGGACTGAAAGCGCCGCTCAAGGGCGGAATCTTTTTCAAAATACTTGCGGTATTCGTCAAGCGTTGTTGCGCCGATACACTGTATTTCTCCGCGGGCAAGCGCCGGCTTTAAGATATTAGCCGCATCGAGCGCACCCTGCGAGCCGCCGGTACCGATGAGGGTATGCAGCTCGTCGATAAATAGAATGATATTTTTAGCCTCGCTGACTTCTTTGATGATGCGCTTGATGCGTTCCTCAAACTGCCCGCGGTACTTGGTGCCGGCAATGACGGAGGCAAGGTCAAGCGAGATAACCCGCTTCCCGAACAGCGAGCGAGGTACCTGTTCATTCACAATCGCCGCCGCGAGCCCTTCGACAATCGAGGTTTTTCCAACGCCGGGTTCTCCGATTAAGACGGGATTATTCTTACTGCGGCGGGATAAAATCTGCATCACACGGCGCATTTCCCGCTCTCTACCGATAACCGGATCGAGGAGGCCTTCTCGGGTTATCTGCGTGAGGTCTCTACTGAATTCGGATAATACGCTGTGTTTCTTTTTTTCCTGCTGCTGCTTATCGCGCCGCGTATCCGTACCGTGCAGTTGATGTATGGTCTGCTGTACGTCATCCAGAAAAATTCCCTGCTGTAAAAAGAAATGCGCAAGAATACTCTCCTGTATCTGAGCAAAGGCCAGAATAAGATGCTCCGTTCCTGCCGCTTCCTGCTGCATAATCCGGGCTTGAGCGGCAGCGGTATCGACAAGCTGTTTGACCCTATTTGATGAAGGAATTTCTCCCCTCACCGGCTCGCCTTCCCGTATCGGTGTACTTTGCTCCAGCCGCAGTTGCAGGGTCAAAAAATTGACATGGAGATTCTCCAATAAGCGGTATCCGCGCCCCAGTTTTTTTGTGATGAGCGCAAGCAGTATATGTTCAGGTTCTACCGTGTCGGCATTCACCCGCCGAGCTTCTTGCTGGCTAAAAACCGTTAACAATTCATAAAGATTCTGTGAAAGAGTATGCATCATGTATCTCCCGTTTCTACAGTCCGTTTTTTGCGGAGTTTTGTATCCGCAGCTCAGCCCGTTTTAAGATCTCCTGTACTAAAATCGCGCGGATACGCTCAATACGGAGTTCATCAAGCTGAAAGGGTTCTTCAAGATGAAACGTGCCGTTCAACATCAAAAAGGCGATATGGGCGGTTTGAGTTTGATACAGAAGCGCGAGACAGGCTTCCGGACTTAAACCTTCGATAAAGCCGAGATTGATACCGAGTTTTATCTTGAATACAAGGTCTATCGTATCTTTTACATCGAGCAAGTACGCATTTTTCGCAATACTGAACGCCTTAATGACATCATCTTGAATACGCCACAGTTGCGTTTTTACCAACGAATCCCGCAATTCCCGCTCTTCATTGATGAGTTCCCGAATCGCAGACGTTATCATACTGATTTGCACCTCATCGGTATAGCCCGCGGCGCTTTTAGTAGAAATGAGGTACAAATAACCGAGCAGCCGTTTGGTATTCTGCGCATAATAAGCGTGTACTTCAAAATTTTGCTTTGTCAGCGCCTCTATCTTTCCCTGTATTTTGTTCGTCAGCGAATGACCGGGCAGCGAACACAGAACCGAACATTTCATTCCGCTCCCGATATTCATCACATCCGAAGATAAATACCCGAAATCCTGCACGGCACTGAATTCCAGCGTTTCAGCCAATGTATCGATGATATTCTTTCCCAGCGTAAAGCATTTTTGCAGTTCAAAACCTGCATAGAACGCTGAAAGTCTAATATGATCTTTCACATTCACAGTTGCCGAAAGAATACCGTCATCACGGACAATAACCCCCGTACCGAAATTCCGCTCCAGATTGGTAGGAATGATATTCCGCTCTTCAAAAATCTTTTTTGCTATTGCATCCAAGGTATCAAGCCGAATGGGATGAAATCCGTCGGAAGGAGGCAGGTCTTGAAATGCGGATACGACAGTCCGATACACCGTTTCCGCTTCTTCTTTTTCGAGCGTCGGCGGAAAGCGATAGTTCTTTAAATTCCGTACAATACGTACCCGTGAAGAAAGAACCGTATCGTTGTCGTTTCCGGAATAGGTATACCATGCATTCGAAGATGCAAACATCTAGGTTGAAACCTCCTGCTCTTTTATCTTATCGCGGAGGTATGCAGCCAGTTCATATTCTTCATTTTCTACCGCCTTTTGCAGTTCCTCTTCAAGATGCTGCAATGAGACCGCCGTGTCCGAAAACGTTTCCGTTTTTAAGGGCAGGTTTCCTGCGTAAAAAACCTCTCCGGAAGTTTCTTGCATGAGTTTTAATACGGTATCGCGGAAATAAAAAAAACAGCGAGGACAGCCGAGGATTTTCTTCTCTTTGACACGGCTAAACGGCATCCCGCAATCGGGACACACCAGAGGGTGGACGCTATCCCTTGCTTCTTCCGAAGTGTCTAATTGAGGTACAAGCCCGTCAAAAATAGCTTTAAGTGAAAGATGCATTTCATTGTTATCAGAGTAAAGATGGTGCTTTTTAGCACATGATCTGCAAATATACAGTTCTTTTGTTTTTCCGTCTATAATTTGCCGCACGAGCATAGAGGCATTATGCTTTCCGCATATCTGACATATCATGCTGCACTCCTCAAGGTTATGGTATTTCCTTGCATATACGCTAGAAGCATACAGACAATGATTGATAAAATCAAGGAGTCGGTAGTATTAAGGTTTTGATTGCTCCGTTATGCTGAGGGTTTTTCGTTTATCTCGCGAGAGGCCGTATGCCGCTGACGCTTGCGGACAAAGGTTGCATGAGACATACCAAGACTCTCGGCGGCAAGCCGCACATTTCCGTATGTTTTATAGGCAAAGTCGATATACTCCGCTTCTATATCCGCAAGGGCGGCTTTTAAATCATGTACGCTGTCAGGCTGCTTTACCGGTATATATAAGGGTTCCGCCTGCTGTTTACACGGAGTAATGAACGTATTCATTGCAGTAATCTCGTCGCTGTCGGTAACGATAACCGCCCGTTCCACAATATTCCGCAGTTCGCGGATATTTCCGGGCCACTCGTACTCAACCATCAGCCGGAGCGCTGCGTCGGAAAAGTATTTGCGGAATGCATATTTCCGGTTGAGCTGTTCAAGGAACAGTTCCGCCAGTGGGATAATGTCGTTGCGGCGTTCTCGGAGCGGTGGAATGTGCAGGGGAAACACCATCATCCGGTAATACAGGTCTTTGCGGAACTTCTTTTTTTTCACCATTTCTTCTAAGTTACGGTTTGTCGCCGCAATGACGCGTATGTCTACCGGAATGGGTTTTGTGCCACCGATACGCTTTACCTCATGTTCTTGTAAAACCCGCAGCAGCTTTACCTGCATATTCAGCGGCAGCTCTCCGATTTCATCGAGGAAGATAGTTCCTTGGTCGGCAACCTCAAAAAGCCCCGCCTTGCCGTTCTTATCGGCACCGGTAAAAGCGCCCCGTTCATAGCCGAACAGTTCGCTTTCTATCAGATTGGCAGGAATAGCGCCGCAGTTTACACTGATAAATGATTTTTTATTGCGGCGGCTTCGGCTGTGGACATATTGGGCAAATACTTCTTTTCCCACACCAGTTTCACCGCTGATCATCACCGTTGTATCAAGCGGGGCAACCTTATCCGCCATACGGATAATCGAAAGCGTTACCTTATCGGCTGCAATAAAATCGGTTTTATCAAGAAATTGAGTCCTTATATGCTCCAATTCCTTATGCAGGCGCAGCCGTTCCTCATTTCGGGATTCTATTTCCTCCCTCAGATGATGGATTTCAGTCATATCCCGGACGTTTGTGATGACCATTTCTATTTTATTGTCGGGTCCGAATACCGGTGTACTGGTAATGAGCGCCTGACGTCCTGTGCTGAATTTTTGCTGCAATGTTACCGGCTTACCCGTTCTGATAGCGATTAAAGACCCCGATTGAGAAATAGTACCGCCCTCTTCAAGCTGCTTCATATTACAACCGATAACATCGTCGCGGGAAATACCGGTAATCACTTCATAGGCTTTATTTGCCCGCAGCGTATTGGCCTCACCATCAGTGATATAAATACCGTCAAACATATTTTCAATGATGGAATCGAGCTGTTTTTCCGCATCCAAGCGGATGGGGCAAGAATCTTTTCGTGAACATTTATAGTCAGACATATACAGCCCTCCCTATAACTATTTTTTATGATTTTAACGGAGTTATCTTAATATGCCGGATGAGTTCTCCTTCCATATCATATACTTGGAACATATATTCACCGATTTGAGCTTCACATCCAACTGTCGGCGCTTTTCCTATTGCCTGTAAATAATTGAATAAATATCCTGCAACGGTATGCCCATACGATTCGTCAAAATCGGCATCAAGCCGCTTATTAACTTCTTTCATACTGATACCGCCGTTTACAATATAGTCGCCGCCGGTTTCGTGATTATGCACTTCAGGATCATTGAAATATTTGCGAACCGCAAAAAGGATTGCGATAGCGATAACACCTAACAAAGAACTCACCATACTGCTGTGATCCATAATGAGTGCGCGAGCAATCGTATATAAAAGCACCTCGATAGCGCTGCCCGGCGTATGTTTTGTGAGCATCTTTACAAACTCGATACCGATAACCAGTTCAAATACAGTCGAAAGAAATTCCGCGAATGACGGAACCTCCGCACCGGCAAATGTACTGATGATAAAGCCTTTCAGTTGTACAAGAACCCGAATACAGAGGAGCAAAATCCCGATAATAACTACCAGAGCGAGCAGAATTTCCGTATAACTCGCCATTAAACCTAAATAACGCCTGAGATTTTGTTTGTTCAATTTCGCTTTTAATTTATTCATATACCGGATATTATACACTGAAATCCTCAAAAAGAAAGAGTAAATTTTTACTAATTTGCGCTTTTTATCGTTTTGCGCTATACTTGCCGCATGAGAGAGTTTATGAGCCGCGCACTGCGGAAGCTACCGCGCATGAACGATTCGCAACTACGCTCTTTTATCCAATTAATTGCCGATGACTACGCACTCTTTGACGCGATGATGGATTCGCTTGCGAACGGCGTTATCATTCTGGATTCAGATCATACGATTATAAAAACCAACCGAGCTGCTTCGCGGATTCTCGGCATTCCGCTTGCGGAAAGCCCCGACCGGCCGTTGTGGACATCAATTTCCGATGCAAAGTTAGCGGATTTTATCCATACGGTGATACGGAATGAAGAAGTCAGAACGGCAGAGGAATTCGTCATCGTTGCCGACGAGGGAAATCAATACATTGAGCTTTCGGTACTGCCGCTTGTTAAAGAAAAAAGGGTACGGGGAACAATTATCACCGTTGAAGATATTACGCAGCGGAAACGGGAAGAAATCAATAACCGGCGGCTTGAAAACCTGGCGAGCCTTACCAACCTTGCGGCGGCAGTTGCTCACGAAATAAAAAATCCGCTTGCGGCTATCAGTATCCACGTGCAGCTGCTGCGGAAAAACTTTAAAGCGTGTAATTTGGAGATTAATGCAAAGGCGCAAAAACACCTTGACGTAGTGGAAGAAGAAATCGAACGGTTAAATAAGATAGTCGTAGATTTTCTCTTTGCCGTTCGGCCGCTCCAGTGCGAATTTGCACCGGTCAATGTTAATGAACTGATTAAAAATCTTTTTACAACCTTTCAGGAAGAATTTTCCGCTGCCGGTATTTCTTTTGTCTCTCAGCTTGACGATGAACTGCCGATTATTCAAGCGGACGAACGCTTTTTACGGCAAGCATTGATGAATATCCTGACGAACGCAAAAGCCGCGATGATGCCTTCGGGCGGAGAACTCGGCATTACAACGCGGTTTGATCAAGAGCGGGTATATATCATCATTACCGATACGGGCAAAGGCATTCCGCCCGACATACTGCATAAAATTTTTGAACCTTATTTTACAACAAAGCCGGACGGCAGCGGGCTCGGACTCACGATGACGTATAAGGTGATGAAAGAGCACGGCGGAGATATTCAGGTACATTCGGAAGTGGGTAAAGGAACCCGCTTTACATTCATGCTGCCCATTACCCGCAGCGAAAAACCGCTTTTATTGGAGGCCCGCACCGCACAAAGCGCCGACAGTACACACAGCACAGGAGTATAAGGCATGAAGTTTAAAATTTTAGTTATCGACGACGAAAAAAATATCCGTGAAGGGCTCCAGATGGCGCTTGAGGATGAAGGGTATGAGGTACTGACTGCGGAAGACGGAACCGACGGCCTGCAAAAAGCGCTGTCTGAGGTAGTAGATCTCGTTATCACCGACTTGCGGATGCCGGGCGTCGGCGGGCAGGAAATCCTCCGCAGGGTAAGTTCGGAAATGCCGGGCGTACCGGTGATTGTCCTGACCGGCCACGGCACCGTCGAAACCGCCGTCGAAGCGATGCGTATGGGCGCTTATGACTTTTTAACCAAGCCGCTCGACCTTGATCGGCTTTCCCTGCTGGTAAAACGCGCACTCCAGAACCGTGAACTGGTATTGCAGCACCGTGAACTTGTCGAGCAGATGCAGTCGGATAAAACATTTGAGCACATCATCGGGAAGAGCGCGGCGATGGAGCACGTGTTTGCGATGATCAGGAAGGTGGCGCCCTCCCGTGCCTCCGTGCTTATCACCGGCGAAAGCGGCGTCGGCAAGGAACTGATCGCAAGTGCGATACACAATCTTTCTCCGCGGAAAAATAACAGCTATGTTAAGGTACACTGCGCCGCGCTTGCGGAAAGCTTGCTGGAAAGCGAACTGTTCGGACATGAGAAGGGCGCATATACCGGCGCGGTCAGTCAAAAGCGGGGGCGATTTGAACTCGCCGACGGCGGCACAATCTTTTTGGATGAAATCGGAGAAATCAATCAGAGTTTGCAGATAAAAATACTGCGCGTACTGCAGGAAAAGCAGTTCGAGCGGGTGGGCGGCGAAAAGTCCATCACGGTTGATACCCGCCTTATCACCGCGACTAACCGCGACCTTGAAAAAGAGGTTGCCGCCGGTACGTTCAGGAGCGATCTGTATTATCGCCTGAATGTCGTCCACATCCACGTGCCGCCGCTTCGGGAACGGAAAGAGGATATTCCGCTGCTGATTGCTGCCTTTATCAAGGAATTTACGGAAGAAAATGCAAAACAGATTACCGCCATCGAGCCGAAAGCCCGCGCGGCGCTTTATGCTTATGATTGGCCCGGCAATATCCGGCAGCTGCGGAACTGTCTGGAAAGCGCCGTCGTGATGAGCTCGGACGATACCATCCGCCTGTCCGATTTACCCGAACCGATACGCGAAGCGGAGCAGAATTCTTCCATCCGCATCCAAATCGGCACTCCCCTTGCCGAAGCGGAACGGCATATCATCATGGAAACCCTTGTCGCCTATAACGGAAATAAATCGAAGACCGCCGACATACTCGGCATCGGGCGTAAAACCCTGCATAGAAAGCTCGATGAATTTGCGGCACATGCTACCGATGCCGCCGGTTCGGGTGCGGAGTAAACCGGGAGCACGGGAATGAATCGGTTAGCAACATTGAAAAAGGTTTTGTTACAGGTTTACGCCGACGACAAATCGGAAAACTCCCGGCCGTAAAAACGTTCGAACCGGATGCATATACTCTCCCCCAATCTCCACCGATCTGTTTAATGCCACAAGGCAGTTTATATAGAGGGTATCCAAATAGAGAAAGCCGCCGGTATGCGCTTTTGAAGCGAAATTCCCTGTCAGTATCCATGCATAGCCGGTATGAAAGGATATACGGTTTATAAACAGCGGTAAGAAAGAGCTGCCGTTTTGTACGTCATAGCTGAAAAATGTAAGATCGCATACACCGGATATTCCTCCCGACACTTTACCTGTTCCAAGCGAAGCAAATTTCTGCCGCATTGCATCGGTATTATATGCCGCAAAAGAGGGAAAATAATTAGTTTCCGTAACAGGGTAATGAGCGGCAATATGCGAATAGGTTCCGTTTAAAGGATTAAACTGTGCATTGAATCCAAGATAACCGCTCAAAGTAAAGCGAAGCGGTACTACAGGGATATAGCCGTCAAACGATGCCTGAAAAACGGCAGCATTGGCTTTTTGTTCAACGCAGTATGCGTGAGCAAGAGAGCTTGATATAGTGATACCTTGAAGATCCTTTGCAAAGAAAGGAGACCGTATTATGCGGGAACTGCGGACATTTCGGTAATAAAGCTGCCCTTCATGTGCAAGTACCGTATACTTATATGGGAACGGATAGTAGGTTTTACCGGTATCGGATAAAGGCGCTATCCATGCTGCCGTTGCCAGATAAGAGAGTTTAAACATTTCCCATGAATAGGAAAGCGGAATAACGCTGCTTGCACCGATGCCAAATCCGGTTTTACGGTAGGTAAACGTCTTTGTATCAAGTTGATCAAAGACGTTCATATTTAACGAAATAGGCTTAAAGTGATAGGCTGCATCGGCTTTTATTTGTGTAAAAAAAGGCTTTAGCAGAAATAGCAATGAAGCATTAACTTCTATTGTCTCCGTAGGATCAAGCATAGCCAGTTTGATCCCGAGACCGTATCCCCCGAAACGCCGTATATTGGCAGGAATATTGGCTATCGGCCGTATCTTTGCCCGCCACAGCCATGTGAGCGGCTGATACCTGCTCGGATTGAGAAGCTCAAGGTTAGGAAGCTTGGTCGATGCCGGTATATCCGGTTGAACAGTTATAGCTGCCGGCTGGATAGTTTTTACCGTAAGATCCGCTTCCTTCATAGTATATAAACGGTGATAGGTAGCATGCTGCCCTACGTAAAGGATGGAATGATTACCTGCTTCATTTGATAGCTGCTGTTTCTCCGGCAGTAGAATGGGAAAGAATACACCGCCGGAAATATCGGTTTGCTGTGTTTTTACGATGCCGCTTTTAGGGTAATAAAGACCGAGCCGATAGAGCATATTCATCTCAGCCCAAGAGAAAGCAAGAATATACTCATTACCGCTTTTTACCGATTGTAAGTAGCGGATTGCATACGGGGTATCTTGTTCGGGCAACACCGAAAGACTGCCTGTTTCGGTATCGATACGTAAAATAGTACGTTTTACCCCATTTGCTGCGATAAGGGCAACCTGCCCTTCTCCGATATAACAAGGACTATATAATGAGGCAAAGGATTGACCGGGACCGGCCGTATATAAAACTTTTTTAACTTCCTGTGTAGTGCGGTCAATCAACACTGCAGAAAACGATTGATTTTTTAACATTATTGAACAGAGTGTCTGATCGTCGACAAAGCACGCCGCCATACTTGATAGTATCGGTTTACCGATAAACCGGTGTTTTTTCATATCAAAAATACGTGAGCGTTTTTGCGATGTCTTACTACTTGTTTCAACAGAATCCGAGACAACGAGAAGAGAGCCGTCCTCCGAAAAAGACAGTTGATTTAACGAAAAATCCGCCGTAAAAAGCTTGACGGGTGTGGAAGCTGCAATGGTACTGTCTGTATTATCGATGTTTACGTGCGTAAAATACACAGCTTGACTATCAAAATCATAATAGGCAAAACCGTCATGAGAAGCTGCAAGAGCGCTATATCCAGACTTCTTTGTCTGAGGAGCAAAGGAAACAGGTTTATTCAGTTTTTCCGGCAGCGGAATAGTATTGATAAATTGATTCCATGCAGCGCCTACATCCTTATCATAAATCGACTTAAATTTTCCCGGTATAAAAAGTCTCCAGCTCAGTTTCCATAGCTTTGAATACGCCTCCATCCCGTATGTTTTTTGTAAATAGTCGGCAAAATAACCGCCATAGATATACGGCCATAATCCGGTTGGGTACATATCCCGTGAACTTGCAGCTTCCTGCCACGTTGGAGTTAGACCATCGATTTTATTCTGAATTACATACTGTCTAATCAAGGGATCATTTAAACGACCTTGTCCATGCAAACTCTCAAATGAAACAGCCGCTCCTTCTACAAAAGACATCGGTAAAATATTTAAAAGAGAAAAAGGAACGTCAAGCGTAAGAGCGTGGGTAAGTTCATGGTAAAAAACTTGTAAGAGTGTGTCGGGCAAATTGCCAAGTGTTCCATCCGTAATACCGGTATCATAGATGACAATACGGCGATATGGTTTTCGGGTAAAATATCCGTTCAGTTCTTCCGTATCGGATACAAGATACACCGGTATGCGTCCTTTAATTTTTTGCTGTAGCGCGGTACATATCTCATCGGCATAACCGTCGGCGTATTCCACCAGCAGCGCTGCAGAAGGAGCCGATGCTTCCCTATAGATAATTTCAAAATATTTGGTTTTAACAGACTGCAGCGATTCTGTAAACGCAGGAGCTGTTACAGAAATGAAAAAACAGAATAGTACTAATAATTTCGATACATTTTTTCTATACTGATTCACGGTTAATCCTCAAAAGTTAATCTTCAAGTTCCGAATAAAACCGGTCAATAAGCTGCTGCTCATACTCGGCATACCGTCCGTTGATAAAGAGCGGTATATAGGTATCTTTCAACTGAATCCAGCTTTCAGCTTCTTTTTCAGGAATAATCGGATAAAAGAACACGGTATTACTTTGCGCAGCCTGTAAATCTCCGGGAGCATCACCGATTTTTAATATACAGCCATCTTTATATCCGCCGGTCTGTTTCAATGAGGCAATCACTTGCTTTTTACTGCCGTTTTCTTGCGTAAAAATACCGTTCACAAATTTTGTTAAACCGGCTTGCTCCCATTCGGCAGTCACGGCAGCATTATTGGCAGAACTGACAACAGCTATATCGGCAACGGTATAAATGGTTTCGATGCTTTCGTAAACATGCGGGAAAGGGATGCGATCTTCCAAAGGTATTGCAGCAATAGTCTTATTTACATTAATCGACCATTGCTCGGCAAGTGCAAAAATAGGATGACCGACAGTTTGATATGCCTCCCTGATGCCTTCGTTCGACAACTTTCCGCCCGAATTAAGAAAATGTTCATAGGCTTCCAATCCGTCAATAGGAATAAAATGCTTGTCGATAAACCGGCATACCTCAAAAAATCCCTTAAAGCGATTGATGGCACGCTTTTTGCTGAATAGATTTACCTTATTCCAATAGTGCAGAATCGGTTCCGCATGATCCTGCAAATTGAATATGTTTACCAGCTCCGGCCCGAAAGCACGGTAGTGCTTGAGGTTCATTGTATCCATAGCACAGCCGTCGCTATCGATACAGACTAAAAAATCTTTTTTCCGTTTGAAGTCCATTCCCACCCCTTATATGCTAGAGCGCCGCTCAAGTCTTGGTTATCGTGAGAGGCCGCCCTGTACCGCGTTGTATTTTAGTTTAGGGAGCTTTTTTTAAGAACGCATCCTTAAAGCCTAATTTTTGGAAGGTTTCCAATGTTGCGCCCTGTTCATCTTTTTTCAGCGGTCCGACATATACCTTATAGAACACCTCTTGTGCCGTAGAAGATTTTTCTACCGCAATCGGATACTGTTTACCATACCGCTGTACAAAACTTTCCACATTCAGCATATCCTTAAACCGGCCTATCTGCACATAAAATGCTCCCTTTGTAAGGACATTGGCAGTATAGAGTTCTTCGGCAGGCTGTGTAACCACCGGTGCCGCAGCAGGCAAAGCCGGCTTTTCAGGTTCTTTGGGAACAGGGATATATTCTTTCATCGGTACCCGCGGTTCCGACGGTACGAGTATAACCTGATTTTCTGTAATCAAGTCATCATCCGTAGTGTCATCCTTGGGTTCTTGCTCTGCAAGAGCTTCCTCAGCGATAACAACTTCCGGTTCGTCTTGCAGCTCATCCGACTCTTCCGCCGGTTCTTCATTAGGTTCAACGGCAGGAAGCTTCGGCTCAACTGTAGGCTCTTCCGTGTCTTTTTCAAGCTCAGCTTCATCGACCGTTACCGGTTCCGGTTCAATCGGAGTTGACACTTCCGGCACCGGTGAAAGTAACGCATCTAGCTCCGAAGCGGTCGCCGGAACGGCTATTTCTGCAACTTGCACTACCGGTTTTGTATACTCTCCGGAAGATTCGCCCCCCGCTTCTATCGGGGGCTTTTGAATGGGGGGAGCATCCAATACCGGTTTTTCAGCCTCTGCGGAATATTCGGATGATGGAACAAGTTCTATGGGTTCGGTTACCTCGGAAACGGCAGCAGGAGCCGGTACGATCTCCGGTTCCGGTAAAACAGGTTCCGATACTTCGGCTACAGGCGCAGTAGGTTCTGCCGGCACCACTTCAGGTTGGGTAGGCTCTTCAACTTCGGCAATCGGAGACACTGGTTCTTCCGGTTCCGGTTGTACCGTTTGCACCGGCGTTTCAACTTCAGCTACCGTTATCGGTATAACTTCTTCGGTTTTTTCTACCTTTGGTTCAATTGCCGGCTTCACCGGTTCAGCTACTTCCGGTTCCACTGCCGGCTGTACCGGTTCGGACACTTCCGGAGGAGGTGCAGGTTCATTCTGAATAGGGGCTTCGTTTTGAATAGGTTCTTCATACGGATCTTTCCGGTTGTTATCCTCTTGTATCGGTTTTTCTGCTGGTTGTATCGGTTCCTCTATGGGGACAGCCTCTGCAGGGTAATCTTGAGGAGTCTCTTCTGCCGGTTTTTCAGGAGCCGCCGTTGGGGCAAGCTGCCTCTCTTCAACTTTACCTAACAGTACCGGATCGGCACCTTCCTCGGCTACAAGCGGAGGTATGGAAACACGAACACGCACGGTACGCCCCTCTTTGATTGCCAAAATTTTTGCTAAATCAGGAGACACCTTTACTAATACTCCCTGTGCTCCCTCATTATTGATAACAACTGCACGGGATGTTATATTTTGTTCCAAATTGGTGATTTCGATAAGCGTATATTTAGGGAATAAATCACTGGAAGCAAAAAGCCCTGTAGGGAACTCTTCTTGTGATCCCGCAGCAGCATTACCTTCCCATACTGCCCACGTCAGTGCAGTGCTTAGTAGTAACATACTTAGGACAGTCATTATTTTTTTAATCATCTGTATCCCCTTTTCACCTCTATAAAGTTTCCAACATACTGGTACCGATAGATTGACCGGCGCTTTTTATTTTTTGTTTCAATTCGTTTTCCGACATTGTTTTCGGATCGATCTTTTCTTCAAAAATGATTTTTTGGGAGGAAAAATCAATGAACTTCCATTCAAGGTTCTTCCATTCAACAGCCGGTCTCTGTCTATGGACGGTATTGTTCAATGCCTGTTTATATTCACAATACAACACCGCCACATAGTCAACCGATGAATCGAACCGCTTGAGCAAAGAAGCAGTATCTTTGTACCGTTCATAGTTTTCCGCTGTACATTCGACACTGGTTGTTACCACCCCTCGGTCAAAACAGAATTCAAAAAGCTCGGTTTCGAGCGCTGTCGTCAGTTCAGCTGCTCCGGACGGTGCATCGGAATTATAGATACAAGCAAAACCGATTGTTTTTGCATATACCGCACCACAGAGCATAGTGCAGCATAAAAGCACTATCGGTATCCGCTTTTTCATAGTATATTCCCCGTAATCAATATCGGCAAAATAAAAAAAGGATAAAGAGCAAACGAGACAGCGTTTTAAAGGAAAAGTTATTGATTGATTGGGGTTTGTATCGGCCCTATTGCGCGGTAAAAAGGGCAGCTCTAAAAATCTAACCAAGTTTTAGAGCTGCTCATACGTGTCACTGCACCCGCGTATCTCCGCCCGAGGGATACGTCCGGTAATGGAAAAATACTTACCGAGCCGCCCGCAGGGACAGTCATCCTCTCCCAACAACACACCCGTATCCTCAGTCAACAGCGAATGTCCCGGGTATGAACCGGGCAGCGGCGACAGTACTTGTACAATCCCCTGCTCCCCGATGCCGCACAGGCTGAAATCCTTTGCCCGCCTAAAAAGCACGTCAGACCAAATACTTGCGTGCAGATGCCCTTCAGGACATTCCATATAAATACAGCCCGTTTGTTCCGCCATACCGTAATAGTTGCTGATGCGCGCAATGCCGGTTGCAGCGGTTATCCGTGCTTTAAACTCTTCCGGAGAAACCGCTTCGTTAATGAGGTTCTTCCAGCCGCCGCCGTGTATCAGTATCCCATTCGGAATATCAAGGCATACCTTTTTTTCTTCAAGAACACGGATTACGTGTTTATAGATGATAAAGGTAAAACCGAAGGCGAGCACCGGCTCGTTTGCATGTTCGGCAAGAAAGTGTTGAACAGCCGGAATATCCAGCTCCATATTTTCGTCAAGTGCGTAACAGGTACGGGACGCCAACAAAGAGAAGCCCAAAATACCGGCTCCCCGTGCCGAAAACATCTTCCTGTCCCGCAGCGTTTTTTTCGTATCGAACACTAAATAGGGAATTCTGTTTCCACCGGCAAAATCGGCAATAATCCGGTACAGCACCTGCTGCTGATTCGCCGCCGTTTCCGCATCCAAATAAATCTGCGAAACACGCTGGCCGGTCGTTCCCGATGAGGTGAGCGTTTTAAACACCGCCTCTTCGGGAACACTCTTGAGCGGAAGCTCCTTAAAAACCGACACCGGCAGCATCGGCGCCGTCTCCGCCGAAAAAGCAGCATTCTCCGGAATCCCTAAGGCCTTTAACAGCCGTCCATACGGCTCGCAATGGTTACGGTGAAAAGCCGTCCGTTCCGTCAGCAGCTCGGTGTATGCCGCCGCTTTTTCTTGATGCGTCAATGAATACGGTTTCAGCTGTATGAATTCATCTATGGTCATGATAATGATAATCCTTGCCGTGGCCGGGGTAAATATGAATACCGACCGGTAATGTTGCTAAGAAGGGTTCCGTGATTTCACGATAGTCTTTTTCGCTGCCGCCGGGAAGCCGCAAAATCACTTCCCTGCCCGGCAACAAATAATCGCCCGAAAAAAAGATATCGTCATCAAGAAAAATACCGACGCTGCCTGCGGTATGCCCGGGCAACGGCACAAAGCGAAACGTATGCCCGCGCCAGTCCAGCGTACAGGCCTCGCTATATGTTTTATCCGCAGGACGGCACACAAACGGAGCATAGGACACGCCCGACTTGCCGAAAAAGGTGAGATACACCTCCATCATCCGCGACATATTGAGCCGCGCATTCTGCATCCCGACATTACACTGCTCGCTCGCCATTACCTGCGCATCGGGAAAACGCGCCCTCATCGGCTCCAAACCGGCCGTATGGTCGCAGTGCTCATGCGTTAAAAGTATCCATTCAGGCCGTAAGCCTTTTTGCTCCAGCACCGAAAGCGACCCCGCAGGGTCATTCGGATCAATCACCACGCAGGGAGCGACCTCGTTCCCGTGCCTTTCGTTATGTTCGTATATAATATAGCAGTTGCTTTCGGCTAAAGGTTCCATCCACACCGAAATCGCTACGGCAGACACTTAAATCTCTACACCGTATTTCGCAAGGATCGTTTTGCCTTTCTCGTAAGTTGAAAATTCCAAAACATCCAGCGTACTTAAATTAATTCCGAACGTTTCTTCGATAAGGCCTACCAAATCCATGTGCCCAACCGAATCCCATTCTTTCAAACCGCGGTACTTTAATCCGGGTAAATCCTCTTGTTTCACCGGAAAATTTTGTAAAAAAATGCGGTCATATTGTTCAAGATTTGTCATTTTCATCTCCGAATCTTCAATTTTTAATTGGGCGTTCCGGCTTGCACCGCTCAAATACTAGACCTATTCGATAACTGCGTTTTCGAATAGGTCGTCGAGTTCTAAATCGCACAAATAGCACGATTTAGAACATCGTATTTCAAGGTACCCTGTTCAGAAACGGAAGTTTCCGAACAGGTTTACTATACAGCACGGGGCAAGCCGTTGATACTTAGTATTTGCAGTTAAAGCGCTTTTCGAATTCAGCTTTTAATTCTTCGCGGAAATCGGGATGCGCAATTGCAATCAGATTATGCGCACGCTGCTTTAATGTCAAGCCTTTCAGCGCTGCGATGCCGTATTCGGTAACGACATAGTCCACATCGTTGCGGCTCGTGGTAACGGCAGCGCCTTCATCCAACAGCGGAACGATCTTTGAAATCTTTCCCTTTACCGTTGCCGGCATTGCCATAATCGAAACGCCACCCTTGCTTGCAGATGCACCGCGCACAAAGTCAACCTGTCCGCCGACACCGGAGAACTGCTTGGGGCCGATGGTTTCGGAAGCAACCTGTCCCATCAAATCAACCTGCACGCAGGAGTTGATCGAAATCAAATGTTCGTTTTGAGCGATAACGTAGGGATTATTAACATAGTCAACCGGCCGCATATCGACATCGGGGTTATGGTTAACAAAATCATACAGTTTCTTTGTTCCCATCAAGAAGGTAACAACAAATTTTCCGGGATGCAGTGTCTTTTTCTTGTTGGTAATAACACCGGCATTGGCCAGTTCAAGTACACCGTCCGAGAACATTTCGGAGTGGATACCCAAATCCTTCTTACCCTTTAAGAATAACAAAACAGCGTCCGGAATTGCACCGATACCGAGCTGGAGTGTTGAACCGTCGGGAATCAAGGAAGCACAGTATTCACCGATTGCTCTTTCTATATCGCCGATCTTGGGCGGCTGCAGCTCGATGAGCGGCTCGTCATGTTCGACGATAAAATCAAGATCCTGTACCGAAACAAGGCTGTTCGGGCCTGTCCACGGCATCTCTTTATTAACCTGAGCGATAACCACCTTCGCCTTTTTTACCGCTTCTTGTGTATAATCGACGGATACACCGAGTGAACACATACCGTTCTCATCGGGCTGACTCACGGTTACCATCGCAACATCGACCGGTAATGTGGTGCTGAACAGCCGGGGAATTTCAGAAAAGAAACAGGGCGTATAATCCGCACGTCCTGCAGCAACGGCCTCGCGTGTGCCGCCGCCGACAAACAGCGCGTTGTGCCGAAAGTTTTCGGCATATTCCGGCTGACAATACTTACTGCCGCCCATCGCAACCATGTGGACAATTTCGACATTTTTATATGCCGCAGCGTTATCCATCATCGCATTCACCAAATGGGACGGTTCACCGCACGCATGAGCCAGCACAACGCGGTTACCCGACTTAATGTGCTTGACAGCCTCTGCAGCGGTTGTCAAATGCTCCTGATAATACTTCTTCCAATCTGACATACAATACTCCTTTCATTAAATTTTTATACCTCACCGCATGGCAAGGGTTATTTCGGCATCGGCAGCTAAATCGCCGCCTGAAAAAATTTGGCCGCGGCAGCTGACCCAACCTAATTCCGCCCGCTCTTCCAACAGCGTACTGTAGATTTCAAGCGTATCGCCTAAAAGAATTTTCTTGCGAAAGTTTGCTTTTTTAATTCCCATAAAGAGCGGTGTTTTTCCGGCATACCGATCGAGCGTCAACAACAAAATATCCGCAGCCTGAGCAATCGCTTCTACGGCGCACACTCCCGGAAATATCGGATTATCGGGAAAGTGCCCTTTTAACAAACTCAACTCAGACGTAACATAAAAGGTTGCCTTAACTTCCTTACCGGGAACAAGCGTAGATACCGTGTCGATAAACAGCATCGGCGGCCGCTGCGGCAGTATTTCCAACACCTGTTCATGGGTTAACGAACGTGCCTCTTGTTTTGCACGCGCTTCTTCGCAGGCAGCTTTAATAAAGTCCCGCGCCGATAAAAGGTCTTCCCAGCCGCCGATTTTAAAAAGGCGGCCTGCCGGTACGGAAATATCATCGCGCTTCGCACAATCCGCCGGACAGCCTGCAACGATAAGCGCTGCAGGATATGAAGTTCCCGCCTGTGCCGTTACGAACTCAACATCCGGCACCAACGTTTCGAGGCGGCGGATAACGGCAACACGGTCATACCGGTTGTTACAGCCCCCGCAATAACGTACGCCTATCGGTATTTTATCCGCCATGGCGCTGTTTTAAAATAGATCGAGCCTCATCCAATAAACTCTGACTCACTTCCTGTATTAAAACGGCTTGCTTTACTTCAGGCATGTGTTCCATCAGCTCAGATTGGATAAGATTTTCCGTTGTGAAGTCGGCAGCGGGACAACCCGCACAATGCCCGTGTAATTTGAACTTAACTACACCGTCCGTAAAATCCACCACTTCCATATCACCGCCGTGAGTTCTCAGCAGCGGGCGTACATAGGTATCTAATGTCTTTTCCAGTTCTTCGTACATACCGGCTTCTCCTTTACCACACCCATTTTGAAATACGGTATAGGACATCTTTTAAAAGCTCAGGTAGATTTTTAAAAAATGCCTCATCAGCAAAGCTGACAACAGTATCTTTCGGGACAACCATTGTTACCTTAAAAACTGCCGGCTCCTTCCTCTCGATCATCTCGAATGAAGAAGCAAACCGGCTGTACCTCTATCCCTAAAAACTCACGTCAGCTTTTAGAGATGATTTTTAATTCTCTGCCTTTTCAGCTTGCTTTGCAGTCTCTTTTTTATTTGATTCATAGAGCATTGCAAAAAGGATAAGTCCGACGACGAGCCCCCAAGCAGCACCGCGCATTGCTAAGACGGCACCCATAACGCCGCAAATACCGCGTTCAATATTAGTTTTGCACATATTCATTGCAAGCTGCGTACAAATATATCCCTGAACGATAAGCGTTAACGAAAGCGCAACAGGGAGAACCGGCTGCAACAAAGACGAAATCGGCAACAGCGCAACGGCAACGAAAGTTGAAAGACGGAAAGTACCGAAACCGCTATAGATTGATTCCATAGACTTGGGGCTTTCCTTGTAACGCTGCGAAACCGCTGCAGTAACAGCTGCCCAAAGCGGACCGCACATCTGAGTATACGGACAAGTCATTGCCATTGCCACGTTACGGACGCCGCTAACGAGGTTTGAACGGTTCGCGTTAAAGTCAATTTTTTCATCCTGCCGGACTTCATCAGCTTCGTGAATAAGCGCTTCCGACGTAACAAAGTCACCGAATGCAATAATATAGGTAACGATTGCTACAGGCACTGCTGCAGCCCAAATTTTCATGCTCGGCCATCCGATGGCGAACGGAGAAAGTTGATTCCAAATATCCGCAAAATCGGGCACCTTGATAAGCGGCCACCACTGTACGTGCGGAATAGCAAACTCTCCGGCAATAGGACCGACAATAACGCCGACTAAAATTGCAGGAAGCATACCGAATTTACCGATAGCATCGATGATCTTATTTTTCCTTCGCATATCCGCCCAGATCGGACTGAATAAGCAGAAATACGCAACGGCAATACCAATCGCAACGGAAATCGGATATTTATCGAAACGGCCGTTTGCTTTAAATTCACCGAGAACAGCAGCAATACCGCCGCCCATCAGAACGCCGGCTTTAACGGAATTCGGTACGACTTTAACCATCTTACCGCCCAAACCGGTGATACCGAATACCAAAAAGATAAGACCGAGACACATTTGAACGGCAACCAAGGCCTGCGTCCGCTCCGGTCCCATTACATAACCGTTTGTTAAGAAGGCCGTAATCAGCGGAATTGCCGGAGTAACCCATCCCGGAACAACAGGGTCGCCGAGTAATACGTGGAGCGTGTAGAAGAAACCGTTGATGATAACCATCGACAACGCTACGTCGTAGCTGACGCCCAGCACTTCGGTCAATACCGGAATAGCCCCCAAACAGGTCGCGCACATAAAGAGCGCCTGGAACATCTCCGGAAAAGACCATGCATAGTGAATAAAAGGCAACCGAATCTTAAACGGTCCCGCCGGCCAATACGCTTGCTCACCGCCGTACTCACGATAGCGGCTTTTGAATTGCATCTGCGCATCTGTCATAAAAAATTCCCCCCTTAAAGCCTTTTATTAAATCAAGACTTTATCATTTACCGCGAAGGTCATTTGACACTACGGGTTATTTATTTTATAAGCAATTTTTATGCCAACCTCTAAAATATCAGGGTAAGCATATCAGACTATTCTTTAAACAGCCCCCAGAATAAGTGGAGGTTGTTCAACCAGAATTGAACCTCTTCGCGGTTCAAATGGTCTCACAACCTCCATTATTCTGCGCTTTTGTCTATTTTGCCTGATACGCTTACCCTTCTTCCAAAACAAACCTTCACAACACTGTCCTTCAAAGACTTCGCCGTAAGGTAAGAAAAACAATACTGCATTTTGCTATATTTTATATCGATAAATTATGGTGTGTTTGAAAAAAAAGCGGCTTTTTAGCATTTCCATGAGTTCCATCAGCAGCAGTACAAACAGCCTAAATGTAAACTATATCTAACTTTACAGATTACACTCCGCTCAATATTTTGGTTCATTTATAAACCATTCTCCTTGATTGACTCATAAATGAACCAAGCATCATCCCCGATGCAGAGCGCAGATGTAAAACGTCAGGTAATAACCACTCCACACGAACGAAAAAAAATAAGATGACGGCAAAAACATTGATCATCCTTTCCTGAGAGAAATCTTGTCTAGTAGACCGGTAAATACATCAGGGAGAATAATTAAAAAAAGGTATAACACATTCGATATACATTACGTTGGCATAAAAATTGCTTTATAAATTAATAAGACGTCTATCCTGATAGACAAATAAACAAAGTAAGGAGTATGCACATGGCACTTATGACAGGCGAACAGTATGTTGAGAGTATGCGTAAACTGAATTTGCAGGTTTACATGTTCGGAAAAAAGGTTGACAATGTTGTTGACAATCCGATTCTTCGACCGTCCCTGAACTCGGTGAAGGCTACTTATGATCTGGCTCAGATGCCGGAATATGAAGATTTAATGACCGTTAAATCTTCTTTGACCGGAAAGAAGATCAACCGTTTCACACACATTCATCAGAGTCCTGAGGATCTGATTAAAAAGGTAAAGATGCAGCGGCTTTGCGGACAAAAAACAGCGGCTTGCTTCCAGCGCTGCGTCGGTATGGATGCGTTTAACGCCGTTTACAGCACAACGTATGAGCTCGATGAAAAATATGGAACTCACTATCATGAAAACTTCAAAAAGTTTATCCAGCATGTTCAGGATGAAGACCTGACCGTAGACGGTGCAATGACCGACCCCAAAGGCGACCGCTCTCTGGCGCCCCATGCTCAGACCGATCCCGACTTATACCTCCATGTCGTAGAACGGAGAGCCGACGGTATCGTCGTTCGTGGTGCAAAAGCGCACCAAACCGGTTTTATCAACTCGCACGAAGTTATCGTTATGCCGACCATCGCAATGGGCGAAGATGACAAAGACTACGCGGTAGCGTTTGCCTGCCCGACCGATGCGAAAGGTATCTTCATGATTGTCGGACGCCAGAGCTGCGACACCAGAAAGCTGGAAGGTTCCGAAATCGATGTCGGTAACTCCACCTACGGCGGAACCGAAGCATTGGTTATCTTCGATAACGTATTTATCCCGAACGATCACATCTTCCTGAACGGCGAATTTGAATTTGCCGGTATGTTAGTTGAACGCTTTGCAGGATATCATCGCCAGTCCTACGGCGGATGCAAGGTCGGCGTCGGCGACGTTCTTATCGGTGCGGCAGCGGTTGCAGCAGACTACAACGGCGCACAGAAAGCTTCTCACGTTAAAGACAAGCTGATTGAAATGACCCACCTGAACGAAACACTGTACTGCTGCGGTATCGCCTGTTCGGCAGAAGGTACCAAGACCAAATCCGGTAACTACCTTATCGACCTGCTGCTTGCCAACGTCTGTAAGCAGAACGTTACGCGCTTCCCGTACGAAATTGCACGTCTTGCAGAAGACATCGCAGGCGGCTTGATGGTTACCGCTCCGGCAGAATCCGATCTGCGCGATCCAAAGCTCGGACCGTACGTCGTTAAATACTTGCAAGGTGTCGCTTCCGTTTCTACCGAGAACCGCTTACGCATTCTCCGCTTGATCGAAAACCTGACACTCGGCAGCGCCGCAGTCGGTTACCGCACAGAGTCTATGCACGGTGCAGGTTCTCCGCAGGCACAGCGCATCATGATCTCCCGCCAAGGTAACCTTGCAATGAAGAAAAAGCTTGCAAAGGATATCGCAAAGATTAAGGAGTAACAGCTCTTTTAAGCACGCTTTAACTACACCGGTTTATCTCATGTTGTAGTTAGAAGAGTGCAATGTATGAAAAAAGGCAGGGTCGATAGCCCTGCCTTTTTTTAAAATAATTTACAAAGCAGTATTTTTATGCGATAATAATATATATATAACAAATACATCAAAACGGAGGAGACTCACATGAGTGAACAACCCGCAACTGCAAAGATGCCTGAGCACTTCAATGAAGGAAAATTTCCTTTAAAGAAGAGAGAATTCGGCGGCGTACAGCCGTACATTCCGCTCGGCCCGTTCAATTTACGTATCCCACTGATCCATCACGAATGGTCGTGGACGGAAATGCTCGCGGCATTCTTTCTCGGCGTCGCCTGCCTCGGCGCAGGAACCGCTACCACAATGACAACTTTCGGGTTCGACAATCCCGAAAACATCGCCGCACTGGGAATGACGGAAAACAGCGTCTTTTTAATGTCGCTGACATTCGGCGTACTGAACGCCATCTGTTATTATCTGCCGTCATTATTGGGCGACCCCGTCGTACCCGGATGGATTACCCCTGCGCTCCCGCTTACATTAAAGTATTTGGCGCAATGGGAACTGCCTAACTACGCAACAGGAAATGTCGACCGCGTTTATGCAATGATCGCTTTACAAATGGTTGTCGCACTTTTCTTCTTAGTGATGGGCGTAACCGGTATCGGGCGTAAACTGGTCGATGCAGTACCACGCTCCATTAAGGCGGGTATCGTATTGGGCGCCGGCGTTACCGCAGGTATCAACGTATTCCAATCCCGTATGCCCAAAGCGCCGATTACCGTTGTCATAGCCGTATTGATGTCCTACTTCTTCTTGTTTAACTCGACCTTTGCAAAGGCCGCCTCAAAGAACAAGACATTGGATACGCTCCGCAACCAAGGCGTTGTTCCGGCACAAGTGTTCGCCATCGTATTGGCGCCGTTCCTTATCAAAGAAATAGCCGTGCCGAATATTCAATGGGGGTTAACGCCGCTTTCTTTCGGCTTTGTGCTTGAGCACTTCACCATCTTCGGCTTAGGATTGCCGGCTGCAAAATTCTTTATGGCAGCATTGCCGATGGCACTGACCGTCTATATTATTGCGTTCTCAGACTTCGTTCTTGCAAAAGAAATTGTTACCGAAGCAACCGCTACCCGCAATGATGAAACCGTTATCTTCGACGCCGGACGTTCAAACCTCGTGTCTTTCCTGCGTAACGGCATCATGTCGCTCTTTGCTCCGTGGGTTCCCATGTGCGGTCCGCTGTGGGCATCAGGCTTACTGACCATTACGGAACGATACAAGAGAGGATACAAAACCTTGCACAGCTACTGGGATGGTGTCTGTACGTTCCGTGCCGCAACGGTTATCGCTGTTTTGATTTTGCCGCTCGTTACGCTTATCCGTCCTGCTTTCGCCATATTCTTCGGTATTACGATGGGTGTTCAGGCCTTTGCCTGCGGTAACGTCGGTATGACAATGTGTACCAACCGTAACGAAAGAGGTATTGCCTGCGTTATCGCTTCGGCACTTTGTTTCTACACCCCCGGATGGGCGCTGCTCGTCGGCATTATCCTGTGGGTTGTTATCGAAGGCACCGAGCTTTTTGCAAAAAAGTCCGACACCAAAACGGCCGCGTAACACCGGTCTAACCGGTATGAAAGGTTCGGTATGATATGATGACATTACAAGAAGCGCCCTGCGCCGTTTATACCGTCAAAAAAATAAGCGGCCCGCGCGATTTTAAAAGACGGATGGAAAATATGGGTATCGCAGCCGGCGCGGATGTAGAAGTGATAGCACATACCGAAACCGCTTGCCGGATTAAAACCATTAAACGGGAAATAGAACTATCCATTGAAGAAGCCGCGTGTGTCGGTGTCGGAGAACAGTTTAAACGAAATGGCGACCCCGTTTTGTTCAGCTGCTGCTCTTACGGCCGCGCAGGCGACCTCTGGGATAGAGCAAACGAAATTAACGAAAAGATAGGAGATGAAAAACAATGAAGCAACTTGCGGTAAAACCTGAAATTCACAAGTTTGAAACGGCGAAAGAATTTGCGGAAGCGTTCAAGCTCGGAAAAGATGATCTTGTTATCACAAATGAGTATATCTATAAACCGTTTTTCGGAGCATTGAACCTGCCCTGCGCGACGCTTTTTCAGGAAAAATACGGTGCGGGAGAACCTTCCGACGATATGGTCGAAGCAATGTACAAAGATGTACACGGCAGCTATAAGCGTATTATCGCAATCGGCGGTGGCACCGTCATCGACATTTCAAAGTTTTTCTCCTTAAAGCACACCTCACCGGTGTTGGACTTATACGACGGAAAGCAGGAAATCGTGAAGAACAAAGAGCTGATTATCGTCCCGACTACCTGCGGCACTGGCTCGGAAGTAACCAATATCGCGGTACTTTCGCTGAATGCGCGCGGTACGAAAAAAGGCCTTGCGCACGACGAAATGTACGGAGACTACGCGGTGTTGATTCCCGAACTGCTGAAAGACTTGCCGTTTAAATTTTTTGCAACGAGCTCCATCGACGCATTGGTACATGCCGTTGAATCATCGCTTTCGCCCAAGGCAACGGAAAGCACAAAGCTATTCGGATACAAAGCTATCGAGATGATTTTAAAGGGCTATAAAGAAATTGAAAAAAACGGCCATGATGCACGGCTCCCGCTGTTAAGCAATTTCTTGCTTGCATCTAACTATGCAGGTATCGCTTTCAGCATTGCAGGATGTGCAGCGGTTCACGCAATGAGCTATCCGGTCGGTGCGACCTTCCATGTCGCTCACGGTGAATCAAACTATGCGATGTTTACCGGTGTCTTGAAAAATTACCTTGAAATTAAAAAAGACGGCGAAATTGCAAAGCTTAACCGGTTTATGGCCGATATCCTCGGCTGCGATACGGAACACGTCTATGACGCATTGGAAAAGCTGCTCAACTGCCTGATCGCCAAAAAGCCGCTGCACGAATACGGCATGAAGAAAGAGCAGATTGCAGAATTTGCCGACAGTGTTATTGCGAACCAGCAGCGCCTGATGGCAAACAATTTTGTATTCCTTGACAGAGACCGGCTGATTAAAATCTATACCGAATTATTTTAAAATACAGGGAACCTCTAAAAACCTTGTTCGGTTTTTAGAGGTTTTTACTCTGTGTTTTTCTAACACAATGTCTGAAAGAATTGTACATCCCTTTTCGCCGGTATATAACTCCGAATCACGCATTCTTATTTTAGGTTCTTTTCCCTCCGCCGCATCCCGTGCGCAGGAATTCTACTACGGTCATCCGCGGAACAGATTTTGGCCGCTTCTTGCCGCTTTGCTGGAAGTACGGGCACCGCAAACAATAGAAGAAAAAATACATATGCTGTTAAACCATCATATTGCGTTGTACGATGCCGTTACCGCCTGTACTATTGCCGGATCCGCCGATGCAAGTATGCAGTCCATCATACCGGCAGATTTAAGCAGTATTTTCCAAGAAGCACCGATCCAAGCAGTCTTTGCAAACGGTACGAAAGCATACGAAGTATGCATCAAGCATATTGGAATTTCGGCTATTAAGCTCCCGTCTACCAGCCCTGCAAATGCACGGTTCGGCTTTGCAGAGCTTTTGGACGCATGGAAACAAATATTACCGGAAGCAGGGCTAACACATTAGGCCGTTTTTTAATACTTCCGTACCGCCGCTCCGGAACGAATACTCTCCCTACAGAGATAACACATTCGAAAAAATACCGGCCTATATTCTTCTGCTTATTCGGTTCCAAGATTGTCTACACTGTAATCGTAAACCGTCCAAATATCATCGCGGGAAGCAAGGTTATAGGTAAAGCGCTTCTTTTCGCGGAAGCTGGTGTAGTCGAACCATTCGATAACCGTAACCTCAGCTTCGGTTGCACTGTAGGTTGTCCGCTCAACGGTAAACTCTACCGGAATCATTGCGATATCTTTATCGGCACGGGATTGCATAAGATCGTGCTTATAAGTGTCAAGCATGCTAATACGTCCCGCTTCGGCTTCCGCCTTATATCTGCGGCTCCGTATCGGATCACGGGCAATCATGCGTTCAATATCAAGATACAGGAAGAATTGATCCCACTGAGATTTTTGACGAGCAGTCAGCATATAGCTGATAACCTTGTCGGGTGAAATCGGCTGAGGTTGAAGTACTTCACGTGATACCGATGCGATGGGAACAGAGCCAAGGGCAGCGGCCGAAGGAGAAGGTTTTATTTCAAGTCCAAGTCTATTGGAAGATACATGCATTTCTGAGGAATCGCCGAGGCGTTTTAATTCGGGATAAAAATTGGCAGAAAGCATATATGCGCCCGGACTTTCAATCGTAATATAATCTTTCACGTTTTCAACAAAGGCATACGTTTCCCCGGTCTCTATCGTAATTTCCCGGAAATAAATCTGCTGATTGGTATTCCGTTTCCGAATCCACGGCTCAGTATGAGCAAGGCTCTTGTTTTTGGTATTCAGTACCGAAAAATCAATGCTAAACATACGATCGTTTGCCAGTTTAAACCGCAATGGTTTGCTCCCTTTATTGGTAATAGAGACCTTCACAAAAATAGGTTCCGTTCCATCGTTCCCGGGATAGTATACACGGCGATCGTAAAATCGGATTGCAACATCCGCATCAAAGGATTTGCTTTCACCGTCCGTTTCGGCGGCAAAACACCATGCTCCAAATAAAACGGCGGCGGCTACGATTAAGACTATTTTCTTTGCTGACATATTCCTCTTCCTTAACGGCATTGCATATCTACGATGCCCTCTTACGTTTATATCGGCAGTTTAGCCCATTCTCTTTATGCCGAATTGCTGTACCTCCGGTATTCTCCCCGCAGCCTACTGTAGGAAGTACCTCATTGCATATTTTACGATTTTATGGCATATACCGATTATGACTTCAATTATTTCGTGGAACGTAAACGGTATCCGCGCCGCCCAAAAAAAAGGTTTTCTGGAATGGCTTTATACCGAAAACCCTGATGTACTTTGTTTACAGGAAACAAAGGCTCGGAAAGAACAGCTGACTTCGGAACTGATCAACCCTGTTTGGAAAGAAGGGGTCTATAAAACATATTGGCAGGCGGCAAAAAAGCCCGGCTATTCGGGAACCGCCGTCTTCTGCAAAAAAGAACCGCTCAATATCCGCACGATGAACACTCCCGCCTTTGACGATGAGGGACGAGTGCTGGTAGCCGATTTTAAGACCGTATCGATTATTTCCGCCTATTTTCCCAATTCCCAAGAAGGAGGAGCTCGGCTCGGCTATAAGCTCAATTTTTGCGCTGCGATGCTTGAGTTTTGTAATGCACTGCAAAAAGAAGGCAGGCATATCGTACTCTGCGGGGACTACAATATTGCGCATAACCCCATAGATCTTGCCAATCCAAAGGCAAACGAGCAAAATCCCGGCTATCTACCCGAAGAGCGGGCATGGATGGATACCTTTACGCAGGCGGGATACACCGACACCTTCCGGCATTTTTGTGCGGAACCTCATCAGTACACGTGGTGGAGCTACCGTTTCCATGCCCGCGAGAAAAACATCGGATGGAGAATAGACTATCACTGTGTAGACAACGCCTTTTTACCGAATATTTGCGAATCATCAATTAAAGCCGATGTATTGGGTTCCGACCATTGCCCCATCAAGTTGGTCTATAAGGAATAATGCGGCAGGTTATGTTTGAGGTCTTGTGTATAACACTTGTAACCGTACCTTGACATTTTTTATGTCATTATTATGATACAACACATGAAAATTTTATTAACTTTTTTTTATTTGACTGCCGCTACTCTTGTATTCAGCGCTGAAAGCACTGTGTTATATCGTCAAATAGTCAATGTTAAGGCTCTTTCCAATGGAGCAGAAAAAACGATTTACAGTACTATAGACAAAGAATCTGTTGAAAACCAAGTAATGCTGATCGTAACTGCACTTCCATCGGGAGATATTGAAATACGGTCGGATAAATTCAAATTGGGAAAAATGCCGTTCTCTTCATTTTTTCAATTTATTATTCGTCGAGAAGAGATAATACAAAATGAGACCGGCGCATACATTATTGACGGTCTCACCGGAATATATAAGGTTGCGATGTCAAAACCGCAGGCTCTATTGACGGGAACGCTCAGCCCCGAATACTGTGACCTTACCTTGGCGGTAGACGGTATGGGAAAAAAGCTCTCTATGCAATTCTACTCCGAACACGAAATCTCATTGAGCGAGGAAGAAACCTCGTCCGGTTCTACCGATCAGAATCAATAAAAATCGCTTCCGTTTCTTTTGTCGGGTCGGGGGCGGTTTTTATCTTAAAGATAAATACATAATATTTTATGCATATCAGCAATATGATGATAATACGGGCATAGATATTCTTTGAAAAATAAAACCCGGCAATCAACATTGAAGAAGCGAACCCTAAAATAACTATTTTACTTTTAAGCGTCATTGAGCGGGTTTCATTAAATCGTTTAACATGATTTTGATAGAGCTTAGTGGAAAGCAGCCATTGATGCAGACGCTTTGAACCTTTTGCAAAACAAAAGACCGACACAATCACAAAGGGGGTTGTCGGCAAAATAGGCAAGGCCACACCGAGTAAGCCGAGTCCCAAAAAGAGGAAACCGGCTATAATCCAAATATATTTCATAGTATCTCCCTACATTCTAAATTCTTCGCCGAGATAGACCTTTCGTGCAATCTCGGATTCCAATATCTTCTGACGCGGCCCTTGTTCGACAATTTCGCCCTTATTGATAATATAGGCGCGGTCGGTAATTTCCAAGGTGTCGCGGACATTGTGATCGGTAATAAGCACTCCGATATTTTGGTGGGCAAGCAATCGGATAATCAGCTTGATATCGTGTACGGCAATCGGATCAATACCGGCAAATGGTTCGTCGAGCAATAAAAACTTCGGTTCGATAGCAAGCGCCCGCGCAATTTCGGTACGCCGGCGCTCTCCTCCCGACAAGGTATATGCAGGTTGTTTCCGATTAGCGGTGATTCCGAATTCTTCCAAGAGCGAATCAAGTTTTTCCTTCCGTTCCGCACGGCTTAAATCTTTTCGTGTTTCCAAAATAGCATCGATATTTTGCTCGACGGAGAGTTTACGGAATACGGAAGCCTCCTGCGGCAAATACGATATACCGATGCGGGCTCGCTTATACATCGGAAGATTGGTAATACAGCGGTCATCGAGGTATATCCCGCCGGAGTTCGGCGTATAAAAGCCGACAATCATATAAAAGCTCGTCGTTTTTCCTGCTCCGTTCGGGCCGAGCAGTCCGACAACTTCTCCCTGTGTCATAGAAAAACTGACATCACGGACAGCTTGTTTTTTATGGAATGACTTATTCAACCCCTCCACACGTAATATGCTCTTAGACATATAAGCATCGGTAAAATACCGAGAGGCATACAAGAAATCGCTTCGTACCGGCTCATCATTACTCTCGACATCTTGAAACGGTTCGGTGTTCAGCAATGCTATTTCCGTATTTTGTTCGGAACGCTCAATATCGTGATGCATCGTATCCTCTTCGGATAAATAGTTAAGGCCGTCACTCATGGCGTTTTTGTTTCTTCCTTTGGAGGAGTTTCCGTTTTATTTGTTTCTTCTTTTTTTTCTTCGGTAACCGAACCGCTCACCTTTCCTTCAAGTTTAATATCCTCGGTATCCAGATTGACTGAAATTCGAGCAGCCTTAAATTCATCTTTCCCTTTCTTAACCGTTGGCTTCCCCGTTAATTCAAGCATAGAAGTGTTCCGGTTATAAACGGCAAAAAGCGAGTCGCAAGCAATATCTTTACTCTTTAATTTTACCGCCATTTGTAAAAGGATAATTTCATTTTTTTGATTATATTCGATACGTTCGGCGGCTGTTTCTACCTTATTTTTGGTATCCTCAACCTTTGCTTGCCCCATAAACTCAGCTACTTCCGTTTCGCGGTCATAAGATAACGAAGCGGCGGAAAACGTAAAGCCTTTTTCCGCATCTTCTCCGGTTACACTCCCGCTTGCCTTAATATACCGGTAATCTTTACCGTATAGTTCGATACGCTCACCGTAAATAGTGAGAGAATCTACACTTACCTTTGCATTACCGGTCAGTGAGGTTGAGGTTTGTCCTTTTCCCCCCGATCCTTGGAGTTTATCGGCAGAAAAAGTAATTTTAACCGGAGCCGCCGACAGAAGTGAGGCAATCAGAAAAAAAGAAATAAAAACGCAGAGCGGCTGCCGTAATCGATACCTTAATCTATCCATAGTGAAGAGATGAGAGATGATATACACCGTGCCTAACGTTTCGATTTTTTAGTGTGAGCCGGTTACTGAATAGCCTGCATCGGTTACGGCAGCTTTGAGCGCATCGATTGTTACGGAATCGGGATAGGTAACGGAGGCGGTTTTTGCACCCAAATCGACTTTTGCTGATACCCCTTCGATAGCGTTCAACGCTTTTTCAACCCGAGCGGAACAATGCCCGCAGGACATTCCTTCAACAGTCAACGTGATATTTTTCATATCGATATTCTCCTTATGCGTTATATTTTCCGGTTTTGTATCATCATGCTTTTTATCGGTAGGAACAGCGGAACAGTATTGCATATTATGAACATCCTGTGCAATGCGTTTTGGGCGGAATCTGTTCAACCGTAATGCATTGGTAACAACCGTCACCGAACTGAAGCTCATTGCGGCGGCGGCAAACATAGGACTAAGCCTAAGCCCGAATACGGTATAAAAGAGACCTGCCGCAAGCGGAATACACAGCGAATTGTAAAAAAGCGCCCAGAACAGGTTTTGTTTAATGGTACGCATCACAGCCTTGCTAAGTTGAATTGCAGTAACCGCCGTTTCGAGGCTGTTGTTCATTAGTACGATATCGGCGCTTTCAATAGCGATATCCGTGCCGCCGCCGATCGCAATACCGACATCCGCAGCAGTCAGTGCAGGCGCATCATTAATACCGTCGCCGATAAAAGCCGGTGAAAACCCTTTCGAGCGATAGTATTCAACTTTTGCTTTTTTATCCTGCGGCAATAGCTCTGCTGCGACATCCCCGATCCCGACAATTTTCCGGATAGCCTCCGCCGTCCGCTGATTGTCTCCTGTCAGCATAACCGTATGGATACTCATTTCGTGGAAATCATGAATAGCCCGGATACTGTCTTCTTTTACCGGATCGGAGACGGTGATAAGCCCGACACATTCATCCCCTATTGTAACCAGTAGCGGAGAAGCGCCTTGTTCGGCAGCTTCCGCAATCCGCATTTGAATCGCTTCCGATACGGGAATTCCCAATTCGTTGCAGAGTTTCGTATTTCCGGCGCCGATCCTTAAATTACTAATCGATGTAGTTCCGTTAAGCTCATCGATTGCAGCCGTTCCGTAAATTCCTTTCCCGTGTACTGCCGCAAAACCGCGCACCTTAAACGGCGACAGTTTTTTTTCTTCTGCCGCCTTGATAATTGCATGAGCAAGCGGATGTTCGGATAAATGCTCAAGACTATAGGCAATCCACAGAATATCATTATCCGTATACTGTTCCGAAAACACTTCAATGTGCTGCAATGTCGGCTTTCCTTCCGTGATCGTTCCCGTCTTATCGAGCAGAACCGCATTCACGCGGTGAGCGAGTTCGAGTCCTTCCGCGGAACGGATGAGGATACCGAGCTGCGCCCCCTTGCCCGTACCGGCCATAATCGCAGTCGGCGTCGCAAGCCCGAGCGCACAGGGACAAGAAATAACCAACACGGAAATAGCGGTCGAAAGCGCGAACTCAAAAGAAGCGCCTACGATAAGCCAGCCGATAAAGGATGCAAGCGAAATCAACATGACAATCGGTACAAAATAACCGCTGATAACGTCAGCCAGCTTTGCAACCGGAGCCTTTGATGAGGACGCTTCTTCGACGAGCGCAATAATCCGCGCCAATGTCGTATCATTACCTACTTTATCAGCACGGAAGATAAAGCTGCCCGATATATTATGCGAGGCACTAATCACCGAATCTCCGACCGTTTTTTCGACCGGGAGGCTTTCACCCGTAACGGCAGATTCGTCAAGCGATGTGCTTCCTTCTATGATAGTTCCGTCAACGGGCAATGTTTGTCCCGGCCTGATAATGATTGCATCACCGATCACAATATTTTCTACCGGAATTTCAATCTCAATTCCATTCCGCACTATTTGAGCTGTTCGGGGGCGAAGCTGAATCAATTTTTCCAATGCTTCGGAGGTTTTCTTTTTTGCCCGTGCCTCCAAAAATTTTCCCAAAGAAATCAGCGTTAAAATCATCGCCGAAGATTCAAAATAGAGATCCTTTATATAGAGCTGCACGACATCTAATTGACCGTGCCCTAAGCCGTATCCGATCCGGTACAGCGCAAAAATCCCGTAAATAACCGCAGCGCCGGAACCGATGGCGATGAGGCTATTCATATTCGGCGCACGGTGGAATAAGCTCGTAAGTCCGTTAGTGAAAAAACGGCGGTTCAGTATAAGAACCGGCAACGTGAGCAGAAATTGCGTAAAGACAAAGATGAGGGCATTCTCGGTTCCTGCAAAAAAAGACGGAAGCGGCAGCTTGAGCATCCGCCCCATCGACACATACATCAATGGAATAAGAAAGAAAAGGGAGAAGATAAATTGTTTTTTTTCGGCATCGGCGATTTCAGAATCAGTCTGTTGAACAGACGGGCTCGCTGCATTTTCCTCAGACAGCGGAAATGCTCCGTAGCCGATTTTTTCTATCGTTTGTATGATGGTATCGGTATTAAGGGTATCGGGATTATAGGTTACAGTCATCCGCTTTGTTAAAAGATTGACCTGCACCGTCTCTACGCCGGCAAGACGACTTACCGCCTTTTCTACATTTGCGGAGCAGGCGGCACAGCTCATACCGGTAACGGTAAAATAACGTGTTTGCATATCGTTAGTATAATAGAATACGGAGCTAAAGGCAATGCGTATTCTTGACCTTTCTCTCACCACCGTGTTACACTTTTTCAATCAGGAAACAACTGAAAGGAGACTTATGCATGAAAAAGCTTAATTTAAAGGGTTTATTACTCTTCCGTTGTGCAGCGCCGACCGTGCTGACTCTTGCCGTAGCGCTTATGCTGCACGGCTGTTTTTTGTTTGACGAAGCTATTGTACCAAGATCATTCGCCGTAGGTGATAGAGTGGGCAACAAGACCATTGTATGGGAAAACACAGGTGCAGGTTCGTGGCGGTTTCTTGCAATGGGCACTCCCTCCGAGCCGATGCCGTGGGATTTGGACAGCTCACGTCATATAAGCACAAAGAATATAGGCTCAAATATCGGGGACGGAAAAGAAAACAGTATTTTCTTAAAGCGCGAATTTGAATCGAACGGTTCTAAATTGCATACTGCGAAGAATTCTGCAGTTATGTACTGCATTGAGCAGGGCGGCTGGCTCCCCTCACGGGATGAAGCCGAAAAAATAGCTCAATTTACGGGCAAAGATTTTTGGACATCTCACTATGAGGCAAGCAGCAAGGCCTTTTATTACAGCCCCCTTCAGAAAGGACTGCAATCAAAATGGCGAAGCGATCGCGACCCGGTTGTTACGATTCCCGTATACTACCTTGATGCACAGGGAAATATAACGGAACCGTAATCCCCTCACCCATGCACAGCGTTGCCGAGAAACGGCAGACATTACGGCCTCTGCACGAATAACTGAGGCCGTCAAGCAGGGCAACCGCATCTTCCGATACGGTTGCCTTTTAATTTCTAAACGCTCAGCTGAACCTACAGTAAATACGCGTACTGCGTCTTTACCGCATTGATAATCTGCAAGAGTTCTTTGGGAAGAGCGGTTTCCGTTGCAAGCGTGATATCGCGGACTTCTCCGGCAAGCCGTACTCTGCATCGGCTGCGTGCATCATCAAGATAGAGGAAGCCTTCATTTGTGCTGTCGAGGAAATCTTTTTCCGAGTGGAACAGCGTGAATTTATCCTTGTACGGGGCGCTCTCGTAGGGGCAGAATGTTGCGCAGTTGCCGCACTCGTTACACATACCGTCCACGTGAACAATCTGCTTCATACGCATACCGGGTACGGTGAGCGCAAGGTTCGCGCGGTTCGGGCACACATCGACGCAGGATTCGCAAACAGTCGAGCATTCCAAACAGCGGACGCTTTCTTTTGCAACGCCGTCGGAGGCGGCAAGGTTCATCGGCATTAAAATTGCCCGCTTTGAGTACGCCGATACGGTAACAGGGTTGTAGTTCAGTGTTGTAAACTGAGCCGTCCATGCCTGCGCCTTTACCGACTCGATAATCGCCTTCGCTGCTTTGGCTGCATTGGCAATAGCTTGTACAACCGTGGCAGGCCCCGCGGCGCAATCCCCGATGACATACACGTTCTTCACATTCGTTTCAAACGTAGCGGGATTGTATTGCGCTCTTCCTTTTCCGTCCAGCGCAATGCCGGATTCCGCAAAGAGATCGGTGTCGATTTTTTTCACCGATAGATGCAATTACGGTGTCGGCGGGGATGTCTACAAACTCACCCGACGGTACCGGTTTTTGTCGGCCGTCTGCGCCCCGTTCACCGAGCTTCATCTTTTCGCAGCGCAAAATTCCGTTTTCATACGAAACAGGCGCAAGCAGTTCTTTAAATTCAACCCCGTCTTCCAAAGCGAGTTCCAGTTCTTCCGCATCGGCAGGCATAAACTGCTTGGTTCTGCGGTATACGATAAAGGAATGTTCAACCCCCTTCGTACGCTTCGCAACGCGGGCGGCATCCATCGCGGTGTTTCCCGCACCGAGGATCACGACGTTTTTCCCCAGCTTGAGCGTTTCGGGCGCTTGCTTCGCCTGTTCAAGGAATTCGATAACGTTTGCCGCCGCACCTTTTTCCAAAGTCAGCGCACTCTGCTTCCACGCGCCGATAGCAAACACAACATGGGTAAAGCCCTGTTTTTTCAGCACTTCAACGGAACGCTGTTCGCTGTTATACACGAAGGAGGCGCCGAAGGAAGATGCAAGCTCAACGTCCTGCCCGATCGACGCGGCAGGGATTCTGAACTCAGGAATGACGTACTGCACGATACCGCCAGCGCGCGCTTTCTTTTCAAATACGGTAACGTCCGCTCCGTCGCGGGTTAAGAAATAAGCGGCTGCAAGACCGGCAGGACCGGCTCCGATAACGGCAACCTTTGCTCCGTTTTTCTGCGCCGGTTTTTGTGTCTTTAGGTTTTGCTTCAAAGTTTCGATCGCATGGCGCGCCGCTTCGAGTTTAACGGCACGGATATGCACATGATCTTCATAGAAATTGCGGGTACAGCCGGTCATACAGCGGTGGTTACAAATCGTACCGGTGATGAACGGCAGCGGGTTTTTATCGGTGATAACACGGAGCGCTTCTTCGTATTTTTCCTCGCCGGTCAGCCTGATATAGGCGGGGATGTCCTGATTGATGGGACAGCCGGAAATACAGGGAGCTGCAAAGCAGTCGGCAAGCGGCACCTTTGCAGGAATCTTGAGGAACGCTTCGGGTTTGACCGATTTGCGATGGCGCGGGTTTTCAACAACGGCATTTGAAAGGCGGCGCAGTTTTTCCACATTGATGGAAAAATCCTTGTTAAACGGCTTGGCTGTCAACTCGCCGACGAGCTGCTGACAACGTGCATATCCGCCCGGCTTCAAAATCGTTGTTGCAATCGTAATGGGGCAAATTCCCGTTTCGTAAATATCGGCAATGTTAAAGTAGTCCGCACCGCCCGAATAGGAAATACGGAGCTTTCCGTTAAAGACTTCCGAGAGCTTCAGCGCAACGGCGATAGATAACGGGAACAGCGACCGCCCCGACATATACATTTCCTGTCCGGGCAGCTCCCCGCGGGCAATGTCTACGGGGAAGGTGTTGGTAATCTTAACCCCGAACATCAGTCCGCGCTTATCAGACTCCTGCAGCAAACGCTCAAGCATGGGTACCGCATCGCTGAACTGCAAATCATCTTTAAAATGATGATCGTCAAACTGAATATACTCATAGCCCATCTTGTTCATACGGTCGCGGGCAAACTCATAGCCGAGCAGTGTGGGGTTACACTTGATATAGGTATGGAGATGTTTTTCCGTGATGAGGTACATCGCGATGCGTTCGATTTCGGCAGGAGGACAGCCGTGCAAAGTGGAAAGCGTAATAGAGGTACACACCTGCGTCGGCAATCCGCTGAGGAAGGCTTCCGACACGGACGGGAACAAATCGGTATGGCTTAAAAGGTAGTCGGTACATTCCTTCCACACCGGCGTATTCGATGCGTTCCGCATCCCTTCGATAAAAGCGTCAACTTTCGGGGTCTTAATCCCTTCAAGATCGTAGCCGACGCTCATGTTAAAGATAAAACCGTCGGGGCTGCCGAGACCGTATTCCTGCGAAATCACTTTAAGCGCAAACCACGCCTTTACGTATTCGTCAAAAGCCTGCGGTACGCGCAGCTCGGTTGACCATTCGACATTGTAACATTCGTCCGCCGCATTGATACACGGCTTTGCAACCGGCAGGTCTTCTCCGTCTAACTTTTGCACAGTCTTTAGCTCGAAGAATCGGCAGCCCGCAGCATACGCAGCCACGATATTTTGCGCCAACTGTGTGTGCGGCCCCGCAGCCGGCCCGAGCGGGTTTTCAAACCGCTGCCCGAACAGCTCCAAATAGCGTTTGGAATCGGCGCGGTACAGTTTTTTAACGCCGAAAATCGTTCCTTCGGTTTGATACTCCGTTTTAATCCATTCCATCAAATTCTTGAATGGTATCGGGTTCATTCTATCACTCATACTCTATTTTCTCCCTTGTATCATCGTAAATTCGATACAAATGCAGTCCGAATAACTGCTCCGTTTGTATAAACAATCCCGGTATCCGGCAGATGCATACTCTTGTGAATACCGGTATTCTTAATTATGAATTCATAATTAAAGATGAATTTTTTCTACCTCTTCCTCAGTGAGACCGGTAACTTGCACTATCTTTTGAATAGGATCACCAAGCCGCTTTAAGATTTCGGCTGTTTCAAGTTTTGCTTGATGAGAACCTTTTTCTCGTTCATCCATCATGGCGGCAGACATAATTCGATATTCTTGCCGAGCTTGTTCACTGTTTTTTACTGCTTGGATCATATTTTCTATCCTCCCTGTAAAATCCGTTGTTACGATACCTGTCTTTACATATTTTAAGAAACCGCTTAAATCCTTATCATCAGTTTCATTAAAAGCATTTGCATTCAATATAATCTTTTTAGTACCATCTTGTAAGCAGATACTTTTATCTTCAATGCAGATATTTTCAAACGTATAAACAGGTTTGTTTTTTCCTATCATATCGAAAAGACAAATAAAAATAATGAAGCTATCACTCATCTTTTTGTATGAATAGCCTTTATCCAAAAAAGAAATATCAATTGCCGCCTGATAAAAGCGCATACGTTTCGCAAGATTATGCGTGTCTGCAACTTGCATTTCGATGTCGTAGAAAGTTCCCTTTTCATTTTGTACCGCTATGTCAAAACGTACCGATTTTGCTTGCTCATAAGTTGCAATACTGTATTGTGCCGCAAGAGCAGTAATCTTGCCGATTTTATCGGTTAAAATCATTTCAAGCAACTCTTTGCACAATCCTTCATTTTGCATAACTTTACAAAACATGAAATCGTCGGTTATGGTCAATCTATCAAAATCTTTAACCATAAGATCATCCTTTCTACATCTTCTATTCATAGCGGTGTGCACTGAGGAACTTACCTACAACCTCTTCCACAGGGCGGCGCTGACTTCCCGCGCTTTGGCAAAGACGGCTTCTTCGTCGGCGACGGTAACAACGCGATCTTTCATCAACACCTTGCCTGCCGCGATGGTCGTTACCACGTTACGGCCATTCATACCGAACAGAATGTGGCCGTTCGCGTTATCGCCATGGAGAGGTGTCAGCGGGTTATAGTCGGTAACGATTACGTCGGCATTCGCTCCCGCTTTCAAGACGCCAAGTTCACCATCAAAGTAGCGCGCGGCAATCTTTGCATTATTGGTAAACAGCATTTCAGGGATTTCCGTCCACGCGGCCGTGGCATCACAGGTGTTGTGCTTGTGCAGAATGTTCGCAACCTTGTACGATTCAAGCATATCGCTCGTATATCCGTCCGTCCCGAGCCCGATCAAAATGCCGCGCTTAAAGATTTCCAACACCGGCGGACAGCCGACTGCATTGCCCATATTCGATTCGGGGTTATGCACGACCATCGTATCGGTTTCTTTCAATAAATCCATTTCCAAAGGATTGATGTGGATACAGTGCACGGCAAAGGTGTTTTTACCGAGGATGTCAAAATCGTAGAGACGCTGTACAACCCGCTTCCCGTGTTTCTGCACCGAATCGAACACATCGGACATACCCTCCGCAACATGGATATGGTATCCTGCGCCCGCCGGAAGCTGAGAAGCGCAGTATTCGAGTGTTTTATCCGACAGTGTGAATGCGGCATGGAGCCCCATCATCGCTGCTTGCTTGGGATTTTTCTTCTTTTGACAAGCGCGGATAAATTCGGCATTTTCGGCAACCGCTTTTTTCATCTCTGCCTCGCCGTTCCGGTCGGAAACTTCATAGCAAAGGTTTACCCGCAAACCGAGCTCTTCGGCAACATCCGCAAGGGTAAAAAGACTCCCCGTTGTTTCGCCGTAGCTTGCATGATGGTCAAAAACCGTCGTTACGCCGTTTTTAATACAGTCGATCAGCGTCGTGTAAGCGCTGTACTTTGTATCCTCTAAAAGAAGGTTATTATCAAGATGCCACCACATCCCTTCCAAAATGTCCAAGAAATTCTGCGGATTGTAATTTTTTAATGCAATGCCGCGGGCAAAAGCGCTATAAATATGATGATGCGTGTTAATAAAGGCAGGCATGATGCACCGCTTTTTTGCATCGATATATTCCGCTGCGGGGTACTTTGCCCGCAATTCGGCATCGGCGCCGACTTCTTTGATTGAACTTCCCTCAATGCAAACACAGCCGTTTTCGATAAAAGGCTTGTTCGGATCGCGGGTGATAAGCATACCGTTTCCAACTAATAACATAGAATTAACCCTCCGCTGATGTTTGTACTCTTTTCAGTATCCCATAGAATCGGAGAAAACGCAAGAAAAAAACTAAAAATATTTTGGAAGGCCTAAATTTTTTTATGATTAACTGATTCTCCGCACGAATCAATATCGCTCTACAGCTGCCAGCATTCGGTAAGCCACTGCTGTACTGCCCTGAAGCGTTCAAGCATTTTATCGTGATGCCCGAACGGATCGAACACAACGGTTGTATGTGCTATCTGTATTCTAAGCGCCTGATGTACTTCTGCTGCGTATTTTGGCGCATTCTCTAACCGGTTGCCGTGTTTTCCGCCCTCTCTCTTTCCGTTCAGCAAATAGACAGCGGCATTGCTATGCAAAACTTTGTGTTCACGGCAGTATTCCGGAAATCCGGGATACCAAAACGAACCGCAAAGGGAAAATATGTACGGTATATCGGTATATTCGAATAAACTCCACACGGCAGCTAAGCCACCGAGGGAATGGCCCCCATATGCAAGCCTCGAATCGTCAAGGGGATATTTAGTTTTGAGTTCGGGCAGTAGTGTCTTGAACAATAGATGATGATATTCCGCGCCCTTGCCGCCAAAAGGAGAACAATCGGTGCGGAATGACTCGGCAGCCCATGGTGTATAGTCGTCAAATCGGTTGCGTGCGTGCAGCCCGAACAAGAAAATACTCGGGGCAAGTGACTCCAGATATTCAATCTGTCCGTCGTTGACAAAAACCGCAGGATAACGGTACTGCAGGTTATATTCTGCAGGTTCCGACACGGTAATGTCTATACCGGACAGACTGATATGGTTCGTTATATCGCGTTTCGTACTGAAGCTACTTCCGCAGGAAGGCATCAACAGCTTCCAAGGCATTCAGCACAGCCGTACCATAGTCCATCAGCTCATCATAAGAAATCGTCATAATTTTATGCTGAGCAATAGCGGGTACGTCAACTAGTACTACATTTGCTTGCAAAGACGAAACCGCATTTGCGTCTAATTTTTTATTCCGGTCGCTCGTTACATAGATGATCAGTTCAGGATTCATAGTTATCAGATTTTCTGTCGTAAGCCCTGACGTACCCGTTGCAATATTGGTATAACCGAGTACATTCAGGAGACTTTCTTGCAATGCAGATTTATACGCCCCGAACGTTGTGCCATTATATGCACACATAATAAGCGCCTTCTTAAAAGAAGTCCCCTTTGTTGAAATATGTTGCAGCACAGCATTCAAACGTTGTTCGAGTTGCTTTGCATACGCTTCTGCCTTGTCCTGTACATTAAAAATAATGCCAAGATTTCTCACATCTTCGATAATATTTTGAAGGTCTTGCTTGATATTTAAAACCGAAGCTTTTTGTGCATATATCGGGATACCGTTTTCATTCCAAAAGCCCACCGTACCCAAAGACTTTTCGGAAAACATCATGTTTCTACCGAGCACTGCATCCGGTTCATACGAAAATACCACTTCCCGGGAAACGGTTTTCTTATTCCCGATATGAGGGATAGAATCGATCGCTTTCTTATGCTTACCGGTCACTGCATTATCCGGATCCAGCATACCGATAATACGATCCTGCAAGCCGAGTTCAATCAGCATTTCCGTCATTGAAAGATTATTGGTAATAACCTTTTTAGGCGCTTGCTTAAAGACCTGTGTTATTACTTTGCCATCTTTGTCATAGGTGGTAACGCTGACCGGATATGCCGTTTCCGCACTCACTGCGGCAGCAAGAAAAAGAGCCAATGCAATACTAATACATTGCTTCATTTGAATAACCTCCTGAGAGTTGTGTGACTCTCTAAAAACTGAGATATAGATTTTTAGAGATGCCGATGTCTTTTCTATCTATCAAAGATAGCATAGCCAAAGATATTATAGCGGCCCCCTATAGTGAATCATCGCCTGCGAATCCTCTGTCCAGCTGATATTGCAGCGAACACCGTAGATCGTCAGCATGGATTCTTCGGTAATAGTTGTGCGAGGACTTCCTTCATATAAAATATCCCCGTCTTTCATCAAATACAAATAATCCGAATACCGGCATGCCAACTGTATATCGTGCAGCACAGCCAGTACGTTAATCCGTAAATCTTTTACAATCTGCAATATCTCCAGCTGATATTTTATATCCAAATGGTTGGTCGGTTCATCCAGCAATAAGAGAGAAGGTTGCTGAGCGATTGCACGGGCAAGCACAACCCGCTGTTTTTCTCCCCCTGATAGCGATTGATACGGCTGATCTTTTCGAGTCAACATCCCGACCTTTGCCAGTGCATCCTGTATAATGGTAAAATCCTCTTCCCGTTCGGTTTGCATAAAGCGGATATGAGGTGTCCGCCCCAGCATCACAATATCCTGTACCGAACAGTTGAAATTCAGCGTATTAAATTGTGCGACAACCGCCATTTCCTTTGCCGAATCCTTGAGGCGGACAGTACGGATGTCTTTTCCGTCAAGATACACGGCCCCTGAGTCCGGTTTGATAATCCGGTAGATATTTTTTAAAAGCGTCGTCTTACCGCACCCGTTTGGGCCAAGTATCGTATAAAATTTATGCCCGTCCGCATGGAGCGATATACCTCGTAAAATTTCTTTATGAGCGATACTGCAGTGGACATCCTTGCACATCAAATCCATATTACTGCCCTGCTCCCCGTTGATGCTTTGCAACAATAAAGATAAAAAAGGGAGCTCCAACCAATGCGGTGAATATCCCGATCGGCAATTCCGCATTTTGAATCAATATTCGCGCACATACATCCGCCCAGATAATAAAAAGCGCACCCAAGAGTGCTGCGACGGGAAAGAGTCTACGATGGTTTGCTCCCACAAGTGCACGGGCAATATGCGGGGTAATCAGCCCAACAAACCCGATGATACCACAGACAGACACCAATACACCGGTTATTACTGCAATGACTGCCATAAAAAGATACCGATAGAAGTAGAGCGAAATTCCCAACGTTATCGCGACTTCATCGCCCATCATCATTGCATTAAAAACGCGGTACTGTAAGAAGAAAAAAAATACGAAAGGCTGACTACGAGCAGCGGTAACGGGAGTGATGACCATGAAGTACCGGCAAGAGAACCCATTGTCCAAAACTTAACCGTCATAATACTGTCAGAATTTGCCCCAATTGAAATGATAAAATTGGCAAACGCCGTAAACAGGGCATTTACCACGGTACCTGATAAGATGAGACTTGTCGTGGTCATCTTTCGCTGTGATGAAGCGATGATCAGCACCAATACGGTCGCGGCAATCGCGCCGAGAAAGGCTCCAAGCCCTACGGCAGAAATAAAGCCGAGAATGATACTGACAACAGCCCCGAATGTCGCACCGGCAGAAATACCCAAAATGTACGGTTCGGAAATCGGGTTGTTGACCGTTGCCTGCATAACGCATCCGCAAACGGCAAGCCCTGTACCGGTAAAAAACCCGAGTAAAACCCGCGGTACACGCATATTCCATACAATCGCAATAGCAGCGTTTGAAAGACCGGTCAGTAAATTGGGGGCAACTGCTTTTCCCAGCATAATCCGGTACGTATTTGCCAATCCGATTTTAACAGGGCCGAGCGAAACAGCAATAAATATAGAAAAAACCGTTATCGCTATCAGGAATAAAAATAAAACAAGATATTTTACTGTTTCAACAGAGAATTTTTTTTGCAGCATCAATGTATTCCTCTTGTTTACCCCGGTTTACAAACTGGTGCTGTTATAGCATATTTTAATACATTCTGCAAGAAGTTTACCTCCCGGCATTCCATGGGACATCATTCGTCGCAAACGTGTATCCCATCCCATCTTTTATTATTGCTTATTTTTTGAGTAGCCTTTTTAAAAACTGAGTTCCATGTTCTACTTATCTCCCCCTCTTTACCGATTCTTCATTTCTATACTAATATAGAGCTTATAAAATAGAGATCTTACAAACAGAGAGGAGTAATACTATGGGATTGATAACAGCGGCGCTTAGCGCGGTAGGCGGCGGTTTAGCGGATCAGTGGCTTGAGGTTGTCGAAGCGGATGATATGGGTGAGGGCATTGTACTCGCAAAGGGTGTTCCGGTGCGCACTGATAAGCGTAACAGAAATACCAAAGGTTCAAGCGATGTAATTTCTAATGGGTCGATTATCCATGTTAATCAAAATCAGTTTATGATGCTGGTAGACGGCGGAAAAATTATCGACTACACGGCGGAACCGGGATATTTCAAGGTTGACAACAGTTCGGCTCCCTCTCTTTTCAGCGGCAGCTTCGGCGATGCTTTAAAAGAAACGTTCAGCCGTTTTAAATTCGGCGGAACAACACCGATGAAGCAGGAAGTCTTCTATATCAATTTGCAGGAAATCAAGGGGATTAAGTTCGGTACGCCCAATCCGCTCCAGTATTTTGATAATTTCTATAATGCAGAACTTTTTTTGCGGGCGTTCGGAAATTACTCCATCAAGATAACCGATCCCATCAAATTCTTTAAAGAAGCTTGTCCCCGAAATGCAACGCATGTACATATCGATGAAATCAACGAGCAGTATTTAACCGAATTTTTGGAGGCATTGCAGGCGGCTATCAGTCAAATGTCGATGGAAGGCGAGCGGATTTCGTTTATTCCGTCAAAGGGAACGATCCTCAGTAAGCACATGTCACAGATTCTCGATGATTCGTGGAAAGATCTGCGCGGTATGGAGGTGCTGGCAGTCGGTATCGCAAGCATCACGTATGACGACAGCTCCAAAGAACTCATCAATATGAGAAACAAAGGGGCAATGCTCGGCGATCCTTCTATCCGTGAAGGTTATGTGCAGGGTTCTATTGCGCGGGGTATGGAAGCAGCAGGTTCCAATCAGGCAGGCGCCGGTATGGCATTTATGGGCATGGGAATGGGCATGAACGCAGGCGGAAACTTTATGGGACAGGCAAGCCAAACCAATATGCAGCAAATGCACATGCAGCAAGCAGCTCAACAACAGGCTGGGCAGCAAACCGCCGCGGCGGGACAAGCCGCTCAAGGAAAAGCGGCAGGCGAATGGTTCTGCACCGAATGCGGACACAAGAACACCGGTAAATTCTGCGCGGAATGCGGCACGCCGAAACCCGCAGGAAATAATTGCCCTTCATGCGGCGCAGAAGTTAAACCCGGAACAAAATTCTGTTCCGAGTGCGGCGCTAAACTGTAGGAAACAACTATGAGTGTAATAAACTACAAATGCCCCGCATGCGGGGCGCCGATTGAGTTTAATCCGCGATTGGGCAAATTTAAATGCGGATACTGTTTTACCGAGCATACGGAAGAAGAGCTGACTGCCTATCTCGAAAAACTGCAAGCTAAAACTGCTGCAGCAGACGAAAGCGCCGGTGATGCTTCTGCCGGTAATAATGCCGCAACAGAGTCCGGTACGAGAAATGACAGCGGAGAAAACACCGACAAAGATACCGCTTCCGGCAACAGCAGCGAAACAGGCGGACAAACCGTTAAGGTATACCAATGCGCTAATTGCGGCGCGGAAGTTGTTGCGGGCGACACCTCAACGGCGGCCTTTTGCTACTACTGCCACAGCCCGGTCGTTATAACCGACCGGCTCAAGGGCAATTTTAAACCCGACCGCATTATCCCGTTTAAGGTTGATAAAAAGACCGCTGTGCAGAAATTTCTGGAATGGGCGGGCAAAAAGAAATTTACCCCCAAAGGCTTTACGAGCGAAATGCAGCAGGAAAAAATCACCGGCATTTACCTTCCGTATTGGCAAGCGGACATCGATGCAAAGGTTGACTACCATGCGGTCGGTGTGAACGTTACCCGCTGGTCAAGCGGAGACCGAGACTATGTAAAAACCGATAAATACAAAATCGACCGCACCGGTGATATTGCCGTAAACAACCTACAAAAGCTTGCATTTTCAAAAATCGACGAATCGTTACTCAACAGCATTACTCCCTACGATGAAGCGGAGATGAAAAATTTTTCCGCAGGGTATTTGGCAGGTTTCTTTGCCGAACAATACACCGAAGATAAAGAAGCAATAAAACCTGCGTTAATGACACAAGCAAAACAAACCACAACGGCACTTATCAAAGAGTCAACATCGTGTACTCATTTTGAATCGGAAAAAGATTCAACCGCGTATTCCGTCCGCGATCAACGGTATGTGTTACTCCCCTCGTGGATTCTTACCTACATCTATCACGGTAAGCCGTATGTATTTGCCGTAAACGGACAAACCGGTACAACCTGCGGCGAACTGCCGCTGGATAAGGCAAAAGCAGCACTGACATCGGGGCTTCTCGGCATCGTATTCGGTGCGCTCATGTTCTTAGGAGGGATGTTTATATGGTAACGATGATAACGCCGGTATGTTCAAAAAAATACGCCTATAAAAAACTGTTCGCTATAACGCTTTTTTGCTGTTTTCTCCCCCTTATACTTCTTTATGCAGAGACGAGCACTTCGGACGAGGCTGATTGGAGCGAAACCGAATGGGATGCAGACGAACTTTTTATTCCGGTAGAACAATTTGCCGGGAACCCGGTCGTCGATATGGCGGGCATTCTGACTCTCAGCGAACAACAGGAAATAGCGGCACGCTTTACGGAATTTTCCGAAAGCCTCAAAACGGATGCGTCAGTGGTACTGGTTCCCGACACCGGTGATTTGACGGCGGAAGCATACGCAGATGATTTCTTTGATTACGGCGGCTACGGCTACGGAGAAGACCGCGATGGAATCTTGCTATTAATCGTAACGGGATACGGCGACGGCAACGGAAGAAAAGCGCATATTTCAACCTCAGGTAAGCGTACTATCAATACCGTTACCGATTCCCGTATTGATGATCTGCTCGATGCACTCATCGACGGAGGAGCAGCGGATGGAAATTATGCCGCCGGTATCAATGCATATATCGATGAACTGCACACCATAATCCAATCACCGGAACAAGCGGCCGCCACAAAGCTGAAAAACAGCATCTTATTTGCCCTCGGCACCGGCGTTTTCGTGTTTTTAATCAGCTTCTTGGTTTTATTAAAACGCTATAAAATCGCCGGTGCAAAACCGTACTATAATCGAGCGAAACAAACACAGGTACACTTTGCTTCTACGGACGACCCGCTCATCAGCACCAATACAATAAGCACCGTACGGCCTAAAAACAAATCAAGCGAAAGCTCCACCCATACATCTTCGAGCGGGCGCTCACACGGCGGCGGCGGCAGATCGTTTTAAGTTTTAAGCAGGTACCTTTCGGGCATCTTAAAAAACTCAAGGTTAGTTTTTAGAGGTGAGCTTTGCTTACCGGTTTTCCTTAGATTTAATTTGTGATCGGCATTAGGAGCGCACTTTACAATGGATACACAAAACACGGAACTTTTACAAGCGGGATTGGCCGCATTACATATTGAAGACCGGCAAGACAAACTGGCAGAGATGTTAACGAGATATATTCGCGAACTTGAAACGTTTAATGCCGCATTTAATTTGATAAAGGTACAAAACACTCAAGAGCTGATTATCAAGCATATCCTCGACAGTCTTGCGCCGTGGGAAGCATTAGCGCACCGGCTCGATTCATACAAACGCGAAGACACCTGTACTATTGCGGATATCGGTTCCGGGGCGGGGCTGCCGGGAATTCCGCTTGCATGTCTGTTTTTACTTAAAGATCCCAGCATTAAATTTACGTTAATAGAGCGGATGCACAAACGATGCGCTGTTTTGGAAAACGTACAAGCCATGCTGGGATTGACCAACACCGCCGTGCTGGAATCCGAAGCGGAAAAAGCTCCTGCCGATTATTTTGATATTGCCGTATTCCGAGCGTTTCGGCCGCTTGACCGCGCAATGCTTGCTACCCTGCAAAAACGAATTCGCAGTACCGGTATCTTAGCTGCCTACAAAGGAAAGCTCACTGCAATTGAAGAAGAGATGCAGGCATTGGGCGCTCATAAACCGGACTATCAGGTGATACCGGTACAAACACCCTTTTATGACGCGGAACGGAATCTCGTTATCATCCCTAAGTGCCGCGAGGATGATTAATAGATCAGTTCTCCCGAATAATACCGATGTTCCTTATCCTCTTCCGTAATGCACAGCGCCCCATCCGGAGCGATACCGGTAAGAATGCCTTCGATAATATCGTCTTCCTGTTGCCCGCGCATAAAGCGAACCATAGAGCCTCGCTTCCAAAGCCGGCGGCTGATTTCTTCATTCCAATCGCGGCAACTAAGACATTCCTGTATTTGAGTCAGCAGCGCAGGAATAAACACTTCAAACGTGGGGCATTTATCCGCGCCGATAATCATTGCAAGCGAAGTTGCCGTGTGTTCTATACTCCGCAAAAAAGCCGTTTGAAGCAGGTTGATACCGACACCGGCAAGAACACAGCCGCCCGCGCTTTCGCACAGGATGCCGGCAGTTTTTTTACCGTTGATCAAGATATCATTCGGCCACTTAACGGCAGTCCGTACGCCGGAAGGCAAAAAAGAATCGAGTGTTAGACTAGCGGCTAAGCCTATCCGCAGCGTAAAATCGGTGGATGCGGGCTGCCTCAAAATGAGTGTACCGAGCAGGTTTTCCCCTGCAGGGGAAAACCATTGCCGGCCGGACATGCGGCCGCGACCTTCCGTTTGGTAGCCGGCATAGATGAACGTGCCGTCGGGACAACCGTCGGCAAGGCATTCGCGGGCGGCTTGTAAGGTAGAGTCGGTGCGGGCATAATAATACACGGGCGCCTTAAAAGGATTTTGGATTGTGGTCGTTTCTCGTCTTTGTTGCGGTATCAAAATAAACTCCGTGAATAATCTTTCTCTTTTTGCTCCGTTTCGGGGGCTAACAGGCTTGCAGCATCCGTTTCTGCACGGATTTTTTCTACCAGTTCGGGATTGTTTTTTAAAAATCTGCTTAAAATCTTTTCAAAAAGCTCCATGCAGACGCGGGCATCGTCTTCGGCTCGGTGAGCTTCCAGCGCTGTAATGCCGAACTGCACGGCAAGATCCTGCAATGCATAGCTGGAAAGTCCGGGAAATACTTCCTTTGCAAATATTCGCGTATCGATGGCTTTATTGGTTAAAGGAGATTTTCCGGCGCGCTTTAACTCCGCATTAACATAGTTTATGTCAAACGGAGCATTATGCGCAACTAAAACACCGGTGCCGATAAAATCGAAAAAGTCGGGAAAGACATCGGCTATCAGCGGCTTATCCTTCAGCATCTCATCGGTGATTCCGTTGACCTTGCCTGCTTCTTCCGGCATCGGCATTTTGGGATTGATAAGCACATTGTACCGGGCAATAACACCGCACCGGTCGAACTTTACCGCACCGATTTCGACGATACGCCCCGATGCAGGATCAAGTCCGGTCGTTTCGGTATCAAAAGCGATAAAGGCTGCCGTGTCGTATACGGCAGCCAACCAATCATAACTCGTCATTAGACAAGAGTGTCCAATGCTTGAGCAAAAATTTTAACCTGCTGTTCTGCTTTGGTCTGGGCAGCGGCAACATCCTTACCCTGTACCGGCTGCGGATGGATGATATAAAACTTGATCTTGGGTTCGGTACCGCTCGGACGGACACTGATAATTGTTCCGTCTTCAAGATAATACTGCAGCACATTGCTTACCGGAAGATCTACCGTTTCTTTCTTATCGGGAGTAAGCGGGTTGTAGGAACATGATTGATCGATATCGCGGATGGTGAGAACCTTTACACCGGCAATATCCTTTAACGCGGAAGTGCGAAGCTTTATCATCATATTTTTCATAATTTCTACACCTTCCGCACCGGGGAATACCTTGTTGATGGTTGTTTCGTAGAAACAGCCGTACTGCATAAAGAGTTCGTCTAAACGCTCTAACAAGCTCTTTCCTTGTTTACGCCAATAGAGCGACATTTCGGCACAAAGTGCGGAAGCTGCAATTCCGTCTTTATCGCGGATTTCCATCCCGAAATTATAGCCGTAGCTTTCTTCAAAACCATAAATATAGTGATACCCTTGTTTGGAAATTTCATCAGCCTTATTGCAGATCCATTTAAAACCGGTTAGACATTCAAAGGCTTCAACTCCGTAACCTTTTGCGATGCGATCACACAGATGGGACGTTACAATGGAACGAACAATAGCGGGTTTTGCCGGCATAACGCCGAATTCTTTTGCAGTCAGGCAGAGATAGTCGGTAAAAAGAGCTCCCATCTGGTTACCGGTAATAAGATGCATCTTTCCGTTGGCATCTTTTACCGCTGAGGCAAAACGGTCTGCATCGGGGTCGGTTGCCATTAAAATATCTGCGCCTTCTTTTTCCGCTAATTCAATCGCCATTTTAAGCGCAGCAGGGTCTTCGGGGTTAGGATAGCTCACCGTCGGAAAATTTCCATCCGGCTGGCGCTGTTCGGGTACGGTGATGATGTTAAAGCCCATATCGCCAAGCACTTTCTCGACATGCATCGCACCGGTACCGTGCAGCGGTGTGTAGACAATTTTTACGGACTTGGACATCTCTTTAATAAGATTACCACGATGCAGCTTGGCCTTAACGCTCGCCCAATATTTTTCGTCTATTTCTTTATCGATGATGATGAGTTTCCCGCTCTTAATCGCTTCGTCACGGTTCATCATGTTCACTTTTTTAACCGTGTTTACCTTGTCGATAATGCCCTTATCGTGGGGCGGAATAACTTGCGCTCCATCATTCCAATAGGCTTTGTATCCGTTATATTGCGGCGGATTGTGCGAAGCGGTAACGACAACGCCGGTATCGCAGCCGAGCTCGCGGATTGCATAGGAAAGCTCCGGTGTCGGGCGTAATGCCGAAAACAAATAGACTGTAAAACCATTCGCTGCAAAGATGAGTGCGGTTGCCTCTGCAAACACATCCGAATAGCGGCGTGAATCATGCGCGATAACCGCTTTTAGTTGACCTTTCTTTGCCTTTTCAGGAAAGGTTTCGATAATATAGTCGGCGAGCCCCTGGGTTGCCTTTTTAATCACCATGGGATTCATCCGGTTTGTTCCGCCGCCGATAATCCCGCGCAAACCGCCGGTTCCGAATTCCAATTGACGGTAGAAGCGGTCAAACAGCTCTTTCTCATCGTTCTTTGTAACGAGTGCTTCCACTTCTTTTATGAATGTCGGATCGGTTTCTTCCGCCATATACTGCTTTGCATAAGCCAGAATGGTACTACTATCCATGATCGAGTCTCCTCTAATAATCAACATACCCCGACGCAGCACATCGGGGTATGTTGTTCTCATAAATCTGAATATTGCTAAGGCATCTTTAAAAACTTGAATCGCTTTCGGATACTGCTATTTATTTAGTGTAACCTTTTTTTATAGATTACGCAAGGTAAAATATCAAGAGCGTCAGGGGGTAATATTAAACTGCACGAATAAATATTATCCGTTTTGAAGTTTTACCGAATCCGCTCTAACCCAGCCTTTTTTTTGCTTGTTTTGGATATAGAGCCATTCAATACCACTCTCGGAATCTCCATCCTGTTTAATATATTTGCGGGTGGCAGTAGCCGATGCTCCTGCTTTCAGCATATTTACCGTTCTTGCAGAGTCTTCATCGGGAATACTTAAAAGATTGATATCGTCGATAGCCGTAACTTTTTCACTGATTTTTTCAGCTGTAAGCTCTTTCATGAAATTCTCTTCTTTTATCATAATTTCGGAAAGCGACTGTAAAACTGCAATGGTATCGCTATAAGGAGAACCCAGTTCAATTGCATTCTGGAACAGCTCCGTCCGTATGGTGTCGTTTTTCGATTCCATCGCAACCTGAGCGAGAATCATAGCCGAAACACTCATTTCATCCATTTCTACCGCATCCCGTTTTACATATTTATCCTTAATACTCCATGAACTAACCAGTTCCGGATTATACGCTGCAATTTTAATAAATTTACTGTCCGGCTTTTCAAGGCTGTCTTTATATACCGCAACAATAGCATAACGAGGGATAAACTCATCCGTCATAGCCGCAAGGGATTCCGATTTATACAGCACGACGTCCTGTCCCGAAATAAAAGCTGCGATGGTATCAGGTTCATAAGAATACTCTTGAATCCAATAACGCTGCCCGTTAAGCTCAACATGAAAAAATGTCCGTTTTTGTCCATCGGTTCTTACGGCTTCTTTCTTTTCTCCCAAATAGAGCGCCTTATCACCCAGTGAAGCTTCAGCAATCCACTTCATTTTTCCTTCGTCGTTTTCCGTATAAAGTCCCGCATTGTTCACATAAATAACTCCGCTAATGCCCATAGCATTCCCCATATCGGACGCAGACTCTTGTTTTGTATCCGTATGAACGGCTGCCGCTACTTCACCGGCAGGATTACTCTCATTATTCGTGCTTTGTCTTTCATTTTTGGCACATGATACAAATGATACAATCTGTATAATTCCGAATACGGCAAACAGAACTATCTTATTTAGTCTTTTCATTTTATATGCTCCTTGCAGCTATTATTATTTGATAGCGGTAAAGTGTCAATATTGTACAGACACAGGTATATGCTTGAAAAAAAAATGATTTTATGCTTTTATAGGCACATGCGCGGACGCACCGTCTTTTTATATATTTATCTTATTATTGTTTTTACCGTGCTTGTTGCAGGTTCAGCGATGCTGGGCTACTTACTGGCAGAAACGGCTGCCGTAAAGCAAAGTGAACAATTTACGGCTTTTAATCCCGACTTACCGACCCGGATACTTGATATACGCGGGGATTTGATTACCGAATTCTCTTCCAACGAAAAACGGGAGATTATTAAATTCGAGCAGATACCGCCGGCCTTGATCAATGCGCTCCTTGTACGCGAAGACCGCAGCTTTTATCGGCACCGCGGCTTTACCTTAAAAGCAATTTTCCGTGCCGTTATCGGAAAACTTACCCGTAAGACACTCGGCGGCGGAAGTACTATTACACAGCAAATCGCAGGTCTCTTGTACTGTGACCGTACCGATATGAGTATTTCGCGAAAGATTAAAGAACTGTGGTGGGCGGTTCAAATGGAACGCCGGTACTCGAAAGACGAAATCCTCGAACTCTATTTGAACAAAGTATATTTCGGCGGAGGTACCTACGGCGTAAGCGCTGCCTGCCGTTTTTATTTCGGACATTCCGTCGCGGAAATCACCCCTGCGGAAGCGGCGATACTGGTTATTCAGCTGTCAAACCCCGCCTATTACAATCCTTTTGAATATCCGAACCGTGTGCAGGAACGTCAAGGTTATATTCTCGACGAGATGGTGCGGCTCGGTTATCTCTCCAAAGAGGAACGGGACGAGTCCTACGATGAGTATTGGGCTCATTTCGATTACACCCGCACCGCTTCGTCCGCATGGTTTAACCGTGAAGATAAAGCCCGCTGGTTTTCCGAATATGTACGCCGCCAGCTTGAAACGATGATGTACGGCACAATGGATTTTTATTCCGATGGATATATCGTACATACCACTTGCGACCTGCGGCATCAAGCAGCAGCTGAAAAAGAGATGGGAGACTATATCCGCATTGCCAATAGCCGCGTAAGGAATACCCGTTCGCACCGATTTGCACAGAGCGAACTGTACAGCAACATTACTGCACTGGTTTCGCTTGCCTTTAATATTCCGGCACTCCATATCGATTCCGAACGGGTACAGGCAAAAACCCTTTCCTACTACCGCAGTGATTTAAATCCTATTGTTGACATGGCAGCAATGCTTTTCGGTTTAAACAACCTCAAAATTACCGGCACAAAAAGTACGGCAAAAGTTCAAGATGAGCTCGCAAGAAAAACGGTTGAAGGAACTCTCATCTGTTTGGAAAATAATACCGGATACATTACGGCGCTTGTCGGCGGAAGTAAATTCGATGAATCGAATCAGATAATCAGGGCAACTCAGGGACGTCTGCAACCGGGAAGCTCTTTTAAGCCGCTTTTATATTCTGCAGCCTTCGACACTAAATTGATTACGCCGGCAACCGTGCTGGAAGATACGCCGCAAGTATTCCAAAACCAGAGCGGTGTCCCATATATTCCCAACAACTATGCAGGGCATTGGCAGGGCACTGTTCTCGCATGGCGGGCGCTGGCAAAATCACTGAACATTCCTGCAATTAAAGTACTCGATACAATCGGCTTCGATGCTGCGATTACCCGCTCTGCTGCGCTGCTCGGTATCACCGATCAGGATGAAATAGACCGTACATTCCCGCGGCTGTATCCGCTCGCGCTCGGCGTTATCAGTGTTGCTCCCGTTCAGATGGCAAAGGCGTTTGCTATCTTTGGAAACCAAGGACGAAGGGTTGATCCTATTGCCATCCGTACCGTAGAAAACCGCAATGGTACAATTGTGATGGATCCCGAACGGGATTTACGGCTGGAACAGCGGCGGAGGGGAACTGCGATGCAAGTTATCAGCCCCCAAAACGCCTATCTTATGACATCGGTACTACAGAAAACGATTACCGCAGGAACACTTATGACTGCTTCCGGCAGCGGATCAAAATTCCGCTTTAAGGATAAAAAAACCGGTAAGTATTTTTCCATGCCTATTGCAGGTAAAACCGGTACGACCCAAAACTGGTCGGATGCATGGGCGATCGGTTACTCTCCATATTATACCGCTGCAGTTTGGTTCGGATATGACAAGGGAGGTCAGTCGTTGGGACTCGACAATACCGGTGCAATGCTTGCAGGGCCTCCGTGGGCAAACTTTATGAAGTCGATTCATGAAGATATGCCGTACCGGGATTTTATCCGGCCTGAAACAGGATTAACCACTGTGTCGGTTTGTTCAAAATCCGGTATGCTGCAAACGCCTTATTGCGATGAGGGTACTGTGCCGCTCTACTTTTTATCCGGCACCGAACCGACGGAGGCTTGTACCTATCATGAAGCCAATAATGTATTGCTGGAAATTGCAAAAGACCGTCTGCGCAAAAGTAATTACAGTACCGGTCAAGCGCCTGTTGACATTATTAAAACGGATGTACTCATTGACCCGCGTATTTTTGAAGACCCTGAACCGAGCAAGCAAAGGCGGACAGGAAATACCTCTTATACGGTAGATCCGTTTACAACCGATGAACTTACAGTACCCTCCGGCAACATTTTGGAATCCGATCCGTTGTTGCGTTCAGGTGAAGATAATTCTTCAACGGAGCTGCAGGTGCCTACTCCGCAACAAGAGCAAAATACACAAAATCCGGCAACTCAACCGGGACAGACTCCGGGCACCTCAGGAGCAACCAATACGACTAATCCTCCGATTCCTCAAACGCATTTGGGAACCATTGATGAGGGAACCCCGTTGCCGTCTTTCCCGCCTCTAGAATCTGAACCTGCCGGTACCGAATCCGAAACACAGGAACAGAACAACGGCACGATACAGGGTGAAGGCATCAACCCGTGGCTATAGGGAAATTTTCCAAAAGGATAAAACATGAGTGAAGAACCGTATGTCCGCCCGACATGGGACGAATACTTTATGGAAGTCTGCCGTGCAATTGCAAAGCGTGCAACCTGCGACCGCGGCAGATCCGGCTGCGTTATTGCACGGGATAACCAGCTCTTAGTTACCGGCTATGTCGGTGCCCCGCGCGGATTACCGCATTGCGATGATGTCGGACATCAATTTAAAAAGGTGCAGCACGAAGACGGCTCTGTAAGTCAACACTGCGTCCGCACCGTTCATGCAGAGCAAAATGCAATTTGCCAAGCAGCAAAACGGGGTATCAGCATCGACGGCGCAACACTCTACTGCAAAATGACCCCATGCCGAACATGTGCAATGCTGATTATCAACTGCGGTATAAAACGGGTGATCGCCGAAAAACGCTACCACGATAGCGCCGACTCAATCGAGATGTTCAAACAGGCGGGAGTTACCCTTGAGCATTTGAGTGATACTATTGAAGAATATCAAGGCCAATAGACCTTTTGAAATATACGGTGCATCTACTGCGTCGTACGGCAAAAAAGTGTCCTCAACGTATCACAGATACGCCTGCGGTACTTTTTTGTCGTACTCCTTGTATCTGCATCGTCTATTTCAAAAGGCTTACGGTAGGGCTATATACGGCGTATCTGCGTTGTCGCTACGCCGAAATAAATGCTCAACGTATACCCGATACGTCTCCGCTTTATTTCGGCTAGGCTCCTAGCATTTGCAGAACTGCCAAGGATGGCAGTGGTTTTATACAGGAGCGAGATTTGGGCTATGCACAAATCTCGTCGTTAAGCAGTTGTACACGGATGTACAACTGCTTAACAGGCTATTTTCAAAAGGCTTTTTTCGAGGATACACGGTACATCACAGACAGGGATGTCCGTGGTTCCACGCAGTAGCGATGTTTTTGCCTCGCAAAAACTCGCGTTCAGAAGTGTACACGGATGTACACTTCTGAACAGGCTATTTCAAAAGGCTTACGGTAGGGCTATATACGGCGCATTGCGGACAGGGACGTCCGTGGTTCCATGCAGTAGCGGTGTTTTTGCAAAAGGTGATTAGACGAGAGACAAAAGCCACTCTTTCAAATCTTTTGCGGATGAACATTCCAGTGTCGGCTCATCTGTTATTTGGGGATTATATTTTAAGTAAGTAGGTACTGATGGGTATATTCCCGTTGCCGTTCTAACTGCTTCGGAGTGGAACACGGGATGTGTTATTTCCGGGATAATCGTGATACAAGAATGAACAGTGTGTTCATCGGATACCCAACGGGGCAGCGAACCGGTATTCATACAAAGACTTTCAATAGAATTATGTTCATCCGCTATTACCGAACCGTTTCTTACCGCGTTCCACCCCTGCCATACAGTCGCAATATCGGGACTGATAATACAACCTGTTCGATCTTTACAGTCTCGCATTGCCTCTAACACGGAATCTTGATTAAACCGAAATAAGGCAACCTCCGGGGCGCATCTTTCCGGAGCGCTGTGTGCATACAGCATTCTAAAGCGTTTACATTCTTCTTCGTAGTCTTTTTCAGGAATACGGCAAGCAGCATTAACTGTCGTAATACAACCGTTTATGGGCGCGCCCATCTCTTTTGCAAGTACGGCAGCATTGAGAGCATTCGGCTGCTTCAACGGAGTACCGATAATCAACTGCGGCCGTTCAATATTGTTATCATAACCGGCTCGTGAAAGTACCGCTAATGCAGCATACATACAGCAACACACCTGCGATAACAGATAGCCGATATGCACTGCATGAGGAATAAAAAGCTCCATCGAGCCGGCAATATCAGCATCTGCTGCCGTTTCTTGAACCATTGCTTTACAGTCAGCCAGAGAGCCGTTGACACCAAAGATATGTATGTGTTCGGGAAGTAAAAGAAATTGCTGTTTTATCATGGGCTGAAAAGCATCTTTCGGATCTTTAGGATATAAAAAAGTTGCATGAATATCTTCAAACTCGGAAAATGCTTTTGCAAGCGAAAGCGTTTCACACTCCGTCCCTGCAAAAAGAATATGCACCGGCTTCCCGCTGCGCTGATAGAAATAATCGACCAGCTGTGCAGTAAACCGCGCGCCGAAATCGGTATACGATCCGCCGTCTCCATGGGTAAGTTCAATGATATAAGTACGGGGATCAATCGGAAATACCGGAACCCTGAAAGGAAATGCGCGTGCAATAAGGGTGTATAAATCGGATTCGGGAATAACATCCCGAAAAAAGGATCGGAACACTTCAAATGCAACATCGCGAAAGGAAGGCGGCGGGTTTTTATATATCAGCGAATCGGGTAAAATCGGTATCTGCCGGGGAATATAATTTCCCCCTTCTTCATCGTTTATTTTTAACAGCATCTCTAAAGGAATGCATACGGACGGGTCTTTCACATTATAAAAAGATATGGACGGTTGCATATTTATTTATAGCATAGATATACAGTGATTTCAATTGTAGAGAATATATTTTTCAAAACAACCACATCGAACATCTTTCGCAAATTACCGAAATTATAGATTTTTCATTTTGACAGGCAAAAAGCAGTATGCTAGGATTATTTCAAATATATGTTTGATGATAGAATCGTATGGGTGGAGAATAAACGGTGATGTTGATCGAAAAAAACGGATTAAAACTATATACGGATACTACTAATAAAATTTCAGAAGCTTCAATAACAAACTTTTCAGATGAAATTAAGGCAGAATTACAGTTGTATAATTTGAATAAGCTTACTGTTGATAGCACGCATTGCATTGACGATTTTTCAGTTATCGTAAGATTAAAAACTCTTTCTTCTTTGATTATAAGATTTGATTATAAAACAATTGATATTTCTTTTGTAAATGAAATGCCAAATCTGAAAGAATTAGGCAGTCCAAAATTTATAGGAAGTATTACTAATAAGAATATAACGAGTATTGGTTATAAGTGGCATAAAAAAAGTGATATTTCTCAATGTAGTAATCTTCAGAGTATCGATATTCATAACTGTAGTGATTTAGCAAGTTTCTTTAAGCAAATAGATAATTTACAATTTTTAAAAAGAGTTTCTTTTTTTAGATTGACTGCCTCCTCTATTCCGCTTTGTAGATTAAATACGAATATAGAAGAATTGACTTTCTCTTATTGTCCAAAACTTCAAACTTTAGACAACATTGGCAATACGTTGCCAAAAGTCACAAAGATGACAATAGAGAATTGTAAAAATGTATGCAATTATGAGGCATTGTCGGAATTTAAAAATTTACAAAAATTGAGCATTTTTGATTCATCTCCTATTTCGGATGTATCGTTTTTAACAAACTTAAAAAAACTAACACACATAAGAATAGGAAAAACACAAATAACTGCGGAAAATAAAGATTTATTGAATAATATCAAGAATGTTGATTTATGTATGACTGGAATCTGATGAGAATTACGGCCTTGAACATCTCCAGATAGACTTTTTTTCTTTTTTCCGCTATTTTTATCCTATGGGGATGTTCAAACTTTACATCGATTATTTTAAAAGTAAGATTAAAAATCTGCGAAAGCCTAAAGAAGAAATTCCAATTGATTACGAAGAAATCGTTGAAGAACAATGGCAGGCAGATTTTTCCAAGCCTGAGAACTGCCGCTTTGCTGCCGAAACGGGTGACGGATATACGGCAGCTTTTACGCCGCCTGAGCCTACCGGAAACAATACGGGCGGCATCACGCTCGAAGCGCAGCGGAAGCATCTCTATGCGTGGACGGTCAATCCGGTATTCCGCTATAAGGATGTGATTATCGAAGCCGATATGCGTTTGCCGGAGCCGGCAAAAAAGCCGGACGGACAGGACACACCAACCGATAAGGCGGGAGGATTCGCTGCCGGAATCCTGTTCCGTTATATCAGCCAGAGTACCTTTTACGCACTGATGATCTCCGATGCGGGATGGGTACGGCTCGATGCAGTCGTCAACAGCACTCCGATGCCCCTCCTAGGCTGGGTAAAAATCCCCGGCTCCGCTCATCCCGATATCGATCATCATAGTTCAGATCACTCCGATCCAGATCAGTCCTATTCAGACCATTCAAATCATAAAGAAGAGACGGATACAAAACGTGCGTACTCAATCAAACTGATCGCGAATAATACGACTATCACTATTTTGATAAACGGCCATTGGGTTGCCTGCTGCGAGGATGACACCATTCAGGCAGCGGGAAAAATTGCCTTTGCAATTCAAAACTGGGAAACCTACCCGCAGGTTACCGCGCAGCTTTCCCGCTTTTCGTTAAACTCCATCCCGATGACGGTAGAAACGGCATACACGGAAGCAAACGAATTTTCCGCGGTGCCGCCGGATGCCCGCATCAGTCTTGCAAAAACGCTCTACGCGATGGGGCGGTATGTTCCTGCCCTGCTCCAGCTCCGGGCTGCAGCACGGTTAAAGGAACCGGAAGAAGCGGATCGGATACTGGCAGGCCGCATTTATTTTGCACAGCGGATGCTTGACGAAGCCGAGCGGGAATTTCAATCGGTCTTGGAAGCGAATCCTTCCAACGAGGAAGCCTTTGCGGAGCTTGGCGGCATTTACTATCGGGCTGAACGGTATGAAGATTTACAGCATTTACTGCAAAAAGTTCCGAAGCCGATGATGTCGCAATCCTCCTTCCTTTCAAACCTTGAAGGACATTTATTCCATGCCTTGGGCAAGCACGAAGAATCGGCAGAAGCATACCGGCGGGCGTTTACAATCAATCCCGATCAGGGGCTTTTTGCCTTCCATCAGGCGAATGAACTCTACGATTGCGGGAAAAAGCCGGAAGCGGTAGATGCATATATGCAGGCTGCGCGCGCATTTTTACAGCAGGAAGCCTACGATGACCTTGCGGAAGTTATTACGATATTGGAACGTATAGCGCCGAATGATCCCCGAACGCTTTCGATTGCCGGAAAATATGCTTACGCAGTGGGCAGATACGATGATGCTTTGCTCAAATTAAAAACGGCATGCAAAAAAGGTTCGGAAGATTCCGCTGACTGGTACCTGTACGGACTGCTGCTCAAAACAGATGAACCGAAAGAGGCGGTCAAAGCATTCAAAAAAGCATGTACCCTTGAACCGGAGTACGGATTATATCAGTTCCGGCTGGCGGAAGCACTCTATTTAAGTAATGGAAAATATCAGCCGGCATTGGAACAAGCGCTTGCCGCCGATCCGCACAACGGTTGGGTGCACAATTTACGTGCATTAGCAGCATTGCGCGAAAACGATATTGAACAGGCGGAAGCGGCAGTCGCGGAAGCGCGCAGGCTACTGCCCGATGAAGTATCCCTGTTGGTAAACTACCTTGAAGTACAACGCAGAAAGGGGCAACTTGCAAAGTGTCTGCCGCTCTTCGATATTGAAAACGGAACCGCCGATCTTGCTGTGGAGCGGAATCGGGCGGCAGCGTTCCATGCCTTAGCGAATGCATTTGCCGACGACGATTCCCGCGAAGAAGCGCAGCAGTGGTATTATAAGGCATTAAAACTCGATCCGAAAAATCCTGAGCTTCTCACCGATAAGGCTGAAAACGACTATGCGCTCTTCCTTCTCAACGAGGCCGATGACGGTTTGGTTAAGGCGCTCGATATTCAGCCGTCCGTCCGGATATATCAGCTGATTGCATCCATATCCGTTCAAAAAGGCGACTATGCCCGTGCGGAGGTAACATTGCGAACCGGACTTGAAGCCTTTGCCGACAGTGCCGACCTGCACTACGACCTTGCCTGTGTGTACCGCAACACAAAACGGTTCGAGCAGGCACAAGCACAGGTTGTACAGCTTAAACGGTACGAAACGTCGGAACGTGTCGATGCGCTTGAACGAGCCCTCGTGCAGGATACCGGGGCAACCGCTCAGCCTGCCTCAGAGCCAAAAGCTGAACAAAAGCCCAAGAGAACAGCCTCGGCAAAAAAAACAAGCAGAGCTTCCAAATCTGCCGCGGATGTAGAAGAACCTGTTAGCAGCACCAAGACAAAAAAAAGGACAAGCGCCAAGTCTGCTGCAGGCGAAGAAGAAGCGGACGCAACAAAACCCGCTACCGGTACCAAGACAAAAAAAGCTGCATCTGCTAAGTCTGCTGCGGATGCAAAGGCAACCGCAAGAACCAAGTCCGCTGTAAGCAAAAAAAGAACGGCAGCGACTGAGCCTGCCGCAGAAGAAACGGCCGATGCAAAAACCGAAAAAGCAGCGGTAAAAAAGCCCCGAACAAAAAAAACATCCGGCTAGCAGAATAAACCGACAGTTATGAATCTCAGAGTGAGTACGCCGTCTTTTTGCGGAACGATGACGGCGCCGTCTTCCAAAAGCCATACGCTCCGCGCCCTCATCTGCGCCTCTTTAGCGGACGATACTTCGTTTATTACCGCGCCTCTTATCAGCGGGGACATGGAAAGCGCCGTACAGGTACTGCGGCAGCTCGGCGTTACCATTACGGAAGTATCGAATAATCCGCTTGTGCTCAAAGTTACACCGCCAGCCGGCGGTCTCCTCGCGTCCGCAGGGCGCGGTGCCGCGGAACGCATTCTCGACCTCGGCAACTCTGGTTCCCTCCTCTACTTTTTAGGGATGATCCTTGCCGCAGCCGATATGCCGGTGTGTCTCACCGGAGATGAATCCCTTCGGAGCCGCCCCGTGGAACCGCTCCTTTCAGTATACCGGCAAGCGGGCATCCCGTACTCGGCGGCAAGCGTTAAGAACAGTACAGGCAGCATGGAAGTCCCGCCGCTCCGTTTTTGCGGCCCGCTGTCCGCCGGAGCATATCAACTCGACGGTCCTTTTTCCCAGCCCGTAACGGGACTCCTCCTTGCAGCGCCGCTTTTAAACGGAATGAGCCGCATTACCTTTAACAATGCAGGGGAACGTCCGTACCTTAGGATGACCTGCGCTTGGCTGCGCATCGCCGGTATCGAGGTACTAAACCGCGGCAATTGCTATTTTGAGGTTGCAGGCGGACAGCGCTATCGTGCCTTTACGCAAACAATCCCGGGCGATTGGTCGTCCGCCCTCTTTCCCCTAACAGCAGCCGTCATCTGCAATACGGCGCTTACGCTGACCAACCTCGATCCCGCAGACACGCAGGGGGATTCGCAGGCGCTTTCCATCCTCAAAGCGATGGGCGCTGACATCCGCTGCGATACGGAGCGCCGTACGGTTTCGGTCTTTCCCATATCCGGCGAATTAAAAGGCGGACGCTTCGACTGTACGGATATCCCCGATGCGGTTCCCATCCTCGCCGCTGCCGCCGTGTTTTGTACGGGAGAAACACTGTTGCTCAACGCCGGTGTGTGCCGTTTTAAAGAATGCGACCGGCTTGCTGCCTCGGCGGAAGAACTCGCAAAATTCGGAGCGGATATCACCCAAGGAGAAGATTTTCTCCGCATCGGCGGCAGCGACGGGAACAGCAGCACCGTAAACGGCAGCGGCGGACAGAAACTCCATCCCGCACGGGTACGGAGCCGCGGCGACCACCGCATCGCGATGATGCTCGCCGTTGCTGCCTGCGGAATTGCCGCACGGTATCACAGCGGACAACAATCGGATACAACGAAGGAAAATACCGAAAATTTTTCCGAACCCTCTTGTATAGAAGATTTTGATTGTGTAAGAATATCCTACCCTCAGTTTATCGAGGATATGAATGCGGTAGGCGCCGCTTTTAAAGAAACAAGGTAAACAGCCGCAAAATTATTGAGGTAAAAATGAAACAAAAACGAGAACTTTTTAAAACAAACATCGGAATGCTCCTTGCCTGCGTAGGCTCGGCAATGGGATTGGCGAATATTTGGATGTTTCCCGCCCGCTTAGCAGAGTTCGGAGGCATCACGTTTCTTATTCCGTACCTCATTTTTTTATTCGGCTTTTCCGCCTTCGGACTGATGGGAGAATATGCATTCGGACGAAAGATGCGTAAGGGGCCGGTACTTGCCTTTGAATCGGTTATTGCGCAAAAAACCGCGAATCCCCTACTCCGTGCCGTCGGTTGGTTTCCGGTCGTAGCCCTTATCGGCATTTTATCGTTCTACACCGTTATCATCGGATGGATACTGCGTTATCTTGTATTGGCGATTACCAATACATTTCCAGTGCTGCATCCCGCTTTTTTCGAATCCTTTGCAGGAACGCCCGCCAATATTCCGTGGACGCTCGCCGCCCTTGTTGCAACGGCGCTGATCGTCAGTCTCGGCATTCAAAAAGGCATCGAACGCTTTACCACCGTGATGATGGCAACTTTTTATATCGTCGTTACCGTGATGGTTATCCGTGCGCTCACCCTACCGGGCGCGTTACGCGGAGTTGCCATAATGCTAAGACCTAAGTGGGAAGCATTCGGTCATTTAAGAATCTGGATATATGCGCTGGGAATGGCTTTCTTTACTCTCAGCCTCGGCGGAGCTGCAATGTTGATATACGGAAGCTATATGCCGGAGGGATCCGATGTTCCCCGTACCGCCCGCCAAACGGCAGGCTTGGACTTTCTTGCTTCGGTGATGTGCGCCCTGTTCACCGTTCCGGTCGCATATTCGCTTGGAATCAATCCGCAGGCGGGTGCAGCGCTCCTCTTTATTGCCGTACCTAAAATTATCGCACACATGCCGGCGGGCTATATCTTCGGCATACTTTTTTTCCTCTGTGCACTGTTTGCCGCCCTTACCTCTTCAATTGTTATGCTTGAAGTCCCGGTCGAGTCGCTGATGTCCAAATTCAGAATCGGCAGAAAAAAAGCTGCGATTATTATCACCGCGTTAGCAGCATGTATCGCCGTACCGCTCAACTTTGACATGAAGGTATTCGGCACCTTCACCGACGCTGTCGCTATCATCATTTTTCCGCTTGCAGCGGTTACAGCGGCCTTTGTCATCTTTTGGGTATATGGAGCACAGCAGACACTCGACGATATCAACCTTCATGCCAAGCATAAGGTCGGCAGTTGGTACGCCCCCTATATGCAGTATGTCTTTGTACCCGTATGCCTGATTTTAGTTATTGCCGGTATCTTTCTCGGGGGGCTGTAAATCGGGTACTCCCCGTACTTACAATTAATTCTTGGGAAAATTGTTTTTATATTGTGTGCTCTGCCTCTGTATGTTGATTTTCTTGCTTGCTTTTACTTATTATTATCTTCTTTGTATCTTTTTTATTAAAATTTATCTCTGCAAATCAATATAATCAGAATGATTACTAATTGACAAAAAAAGTTTCTCGCTCTATATATAGTAAGATAAGGAGAGATTACATGAAAAAGATTATCGTTATCGGCGCCGGCATGGGCGGTCTTTCAGCTGCTATTCGCTTGCAGCATGCAGGCTATCAAGTCGAAATTTATGAAAAAGAAAAGGTAAGCGGCGGTAAAATGCATCCCATACATGAGGACGGCTACCGCTTCGATGTAGGACCGACCATTGTGATGATGCCGAGCGTCTACCGTGAGGTTTTCGAGCTTGCCGGTAAAAATCCCGATGATTACATACCTATGACACGGCTTGACCCGATGTACGAAGTGTATTTTAAGGGAGAAAACCCCCGACATTATAAAGTCAATAACAATCTTGTTGATTTAATGAATATGGCTGAAGCCAAGGGAACCGACAATTCGGCAGGTTTTATTTCTTATTTGAATGAAATATACCGGCGCTACATTGTCGCCGTAAAACATTTTATCACTCGCCCTTTCAGAAAACCGCTCGATATGTATAATCCCTATACCCTGTATCAGGCGCTGAAATTAAAAACCTTTAACAGTGCAGATAAAATGATGGCCTCGTTTATTCCGGATGCCGACCTCCATAGTATGTTCAGCTTTCAAACTCTGTACATAGGCGTATCACCTAAAAAAGGCCCTTCTTTATATAACATCATTCCGATGATAGAACTCTTTTACGGTATATGGTTTATAAAAGGTGGTATGTACACCATGGCTGAACAGATGGCAAAGCTGTTTCAGGAATTGGGCGGGAAAATTCATTACGACAGTCCGGTCGAAAAAATCCTCATAGAAAACGCAAAGGTAAAGGGAGTCCTCACCAAAGGCAAAGAGGTTGAAGCCAACTATGTTATTTCGGATGCCGATTTCCCCTACACCATGAAGGAATTGATCGACGACGAAAAAACGCGCGGAAAATATACGGACGAAAAAATCAAAAACATGGATTATTCGTGTTCCTGTTTGGTATTTTACTGGGGAGTCGAAAATCCGCACAAGGATTTGAGCGTTCATAATTTTGTCATTTCCGAAGATTTGGACGACAACCTGGCATCGATTTTTACGGGCGATTTGCTTAAAGATCCGTCGGTATATCTTCATGTGCCTTCAAATGCGGATCCCGATACCGCGCCACAGGGAAAATCGAGCTTTTATCTTTTAATACCGGTATCCGAACTGAAAACCGTAAAGTATGAGTGGGATGCAAAGACGGTCGATTATTACCGCGAAAAAGCTCTCGAATCCCTAAAATCGATTCCCGGACTTGAAAACCTGAAAGAAGAAATCGTTTCGGAACACGTATTTACACCGAATGATTTTAGAAACCGTTTTAATGCACACTACGGGGCAACCTTCGGTCTACAGCCGACCTTACGGCAAAGCAATCACCTTCGCCCCCAATCGAAGGCAAAACACTGCGAAGGTTTGTATTTTACGGGAAGCAGTACGCATCCGGGTGCGGGTGTTCCAATCGCTATTGAAGGGGGAAAGATATGCGCTTGCGAACTGATAAGAGATGATCCCGATGATAGCGGCTCAAAATGAGGATAAAACGATAACGGTTCTTGAACAATCTTATCGGGCGGCACGGATTCTGATAAAAAACAGAGCAAAAAGTTTTTACCGTGCCTTTTCTCGCTTAAGCGAAGAACGGTTTAACGCTGTTGCCGCCGTCTATGCTTTTTGCCGCTATGCTGATGATCTGGTAGACGATGTGTTTGCATCCCGCACAGCGGCTCAAACCGAAGCCCTTCTTGAAAATCTTGAAAAAACCGTTTTATCGTTGTATGGCGGTCGCGTGCAGGATGCTTCCCGAACTGCCGATGAGGCTTTAAAAACTTCTATGGAAGAATGGCTCCCCGCACTTACGGATACGGTACAAAGGTTTTCAATCCCGAAAGACGGCTTTTTAGCCCAAATACGGGGACAATACCTTGATCTTCACTTTCAAGATATAAAAACGAGCGACGAACTTATCGAATACTGCCGTCTTGTTGCGGGCTCGGTAGGCTTGATGCTCGCCCCCATATTGGCGGATGAGAAAATCAATCCCTGCGATGAGGATTTTCTTTCAGCCTGTGAAAATCTCGGTATCGGTATGCAGATAACCAATATTTTGCGCGATATAGGAGAAGATATACTGACGCGCAATCGGATCTACCTTCCTCAGGACATGATGATCACGCATAATCTGACAAAGGATGACATTTTACACATGAGCAAAGCGGCAGTACAGGGCAACATTGCGATACCTGCACAGTTCACAGCATTGTGGGAAGAACTTTCAAGGCTTGGAACAGGTTTCTATAACGATTATGTAAGATACCTTATGTATTTTCAAAGCTCATGCCGGCTTTCCGTAGCGGCAGCAGCCCTGATATATCAGGCTATTGAAGATGAGGTGAGAAAAAACGGGTATAACTGCTTTTCAAGACGCTGCTCAACATCAAAGCTCACAAAATTCAAACTCATTTTAAAAGCAACACAACTTATCACAGAATTGCAGTCCCGTAAGGCGACCGCTGTTTCAAAGGAGAGATAATATGCAAAATATGGTCGCCTTGGGCATTTCGATGGCTTATATTTTAGCCGTTATTTTTGTATCGGGAGTTATTGCAAAGTTGAAAAACGGAAGCAGTGAATTTACCCGAAAATTCGTACACATCCTGGTAGGGAACTGGGTGTTTATCGTTCCTTTTTTTACTGACTTATGGGCTGTAGTACTGATACCCTTTATTTTTATAATCGTAAACAGTTTGAGCTTAAAGTATAAGCTTATTTCATCGATGGAGCGGAACGATGACAGTTTGGGAACGGTTTACTATGCGGTTGCCATGTTTTTTCTTTCCGGTATCGGCTTTGTGCTGAATTGGCTGATGCTGCCTCTGATAGGCTTATTGACTATGGCCTACGGCGACGGTCTTGCGGCAATCATCGGAAAAAAATGGGGAAGGAAAAAGCCTTTTCCCTTTGCGCCAGAAAAATCACTTGTCGGCTTTTTTACCGTTGTTATTTCCTGCCTTATCGTTAGTTTGGCGGTGATGTTTTATTTCAATCTCCGTTCCGATTTTCCGCGCCCGTTCCCGATTTTAGCTGTGATAGCTCTGGTAACAGGCTTATTTACGGCTTTCATCGAATTGACCGGAAAGCGCGGTTGCGACAATCTGTCGGTTCCGATAGGGTCGGGACTCTTGGCATCATTTTTATACTATCACTGGAGCCTCGGCTTTGCCCTGTATTTGCTTGCGGCGGGAAGTATCCTCTATATCGCATACAAGAAAAGGTCTATCACTGAAGACGGCATTGTCGCCGCGGTTTTAACAGCGGCAACGCTCTATACCTTCGGCGGAATATGGGTGGCACTAAGCCTACTTTTGTTTTTTATCCTCGGAAGTTTCAGTTCAAAACTTAAAAACAGTACAAAAGCGGAAGCCGAACGCACTCAAGAGCAGGGCGGGAGACGGAATTGGAAGCAGGTTTTGTGCAACTCTCTTCCTGCAACGGTTTCCGTGTGGTTTTCAGCTATGATGAAAACGGATAATCCCGTTTTTACCCTGTTAGCCATGTCTGTGTTTGCCGCCGCCTGTGCAGATACCTTTTCTTCGGAAGTCGGTATGCTGTGTAAGGGACGGGTTTTTAATATTATAAATGGAAAAACTCTTCCGCGGGGCTTATCGGGCGGCGTTTCGTTTTGCGGATTTTTAGCAGGTCTTACAGGCAGCGCCCTTATGTCCCTGCTTGCTCTTCCCGCCTTCGGCGTCAAAGGATTTGTTATAACCCTGTGCCTGGGTTTTTTCGGTTCGGTTATAGACAGTATTTTAGGCTCAACCCTCCAACGAAAGTACGAGGGCTTAAATGGCTTACTACAGGATAAGGCGATTTACATCAACCAATTACCGGCAGCAGGCTTAAACTTTGTAACAAATAACACTGTTAATTTATTGAGCCTGTTTATCGTCGCCCTCACAGGCTCCCTTATTTTTATTGGTATGCCGTTGTAAAAGGCAGCGAGCACAAAGCGTTATAGGGAACCCCTAAAATTTCCTTCGGCCGGATGTTCACAATCTCCCTAAAAAAGTATAGAATATAAGAGATTGCCGATTATCTTGAATGAATGGAAAACGGCAAGTTCTTGAGGAGTTAATAGACAGGGTGTTTCTTAAAAGTCTTGAAATATTCGGATTTAAATCGTTTGCGGATAGGACGCGGATAGAATTTGCGGAAGGTATTACCGCCTTGCTCGGCCCGAACGGCTGCGGTAAAAGCAATGTCGTCGATGCGATGAAGTGGGTACTGGGTGAGCAGGCGTCAAAAACGCTCCGTGCGGAGAAGATGGAAGACGTTATCTTTAACGGTACCGAGTCGCGAAAGGCACTCAATGTGGCGGAAGTTACGCTGACTATCAGCAACGAAAACGGATTATTAAATCTTGAAGTAAGTGAAATTGCCATAAAGCGCAGGCTCTACCGGTCGGGAGAAAGCGAATATTTTATCAATAATACGCCGGTGCGGCTCAAAGAGCTGCGGGAGCTTTTTTGGGATACGGGTGTCGGAAAGGCGGCGTATTCAGTCATGGAGCAGGGAAAGATCGACCAAATTCTTTCCAGCAAGCCGGAAGACCGCCGCTATTTGTTTGAAGAAGCTGCCGGTATTACGCGGTTTAAAGTACGCCGCGCCGAAGCGGAGCGCAAACTGCAAAAGACCGAAGAAAATATGCGTCAAGTGGAAGGCGTATTGGGAGAGGTACGCCGCTCGTATGACGTTCTAAAGGTGCAAGCGGAAAAGACCGTCAAGCACCGGTCGCTGCGAGATGCCATCTTTGAACACGACCTCGATATACAGCTGCTGCGCCTTAAAAAATTCACCGACGACTACGCGCAGCGCGAAGAAAGCATAAAAGAAGCAAAAGCAAAGCGCGACGACGTGCAAGCAAAAATCGATTCCATCCATACGATGCTTTCCGAGAACATGGACGAAGTAAACAGCTTGGAAAAGAAGCTCGACGAGCATCAAAAAGAGATTTACGGGCTCGCCATCGAAAAACGCGGAAAGGAAAATCAGGCGCGCTTACAGGCGGAGCGGCAAACCGAGCTTAAAACCAAACTCGGTCAGCTGGAGTTGCGCAAGACAGGGCTTGAAGAGCGTATCGAAAACCTTGAAGAGGACGCCGACGAGCAGGATGCGAAAGTGCACGACTTCCAAAAGAAGGTGCAGGATATTCAGAAAAACATCGACGACTTTGAAGAAAGCCTCCGGCTCGCCTCGCAGAAGATTACCGACAACGACACCACCCGTATGACGCTGCAGGAACAGATTGAAGAACTCGATAAAAAACGAGCCGGTATGGAAGTCGAACTCCGCGCCATCACCGAAGACATCGTTACGGAGCTGGATAAAAACCTTTCCGCAGCAGGCTATTCGGCGCAGGGACGCAGCAAGCTGGAAAAACAGGTGTTCGACTGCATCAGCCAAATAAAGGTGCTGCTGAACGGCCGTAAGAATATCTTTTCAGACTTTGCCGCGTTAAGCGATCATACCGAAAAAGGGACCGCGCAGTTTGCTCAAAATGCCGTACAGTCGTTTACGGAACTGCTCGGTTTAACGGAATCGTTGGAAACGTATTTACAGGAGTACAAAAAATCGTCCGCAAGTTTTATCGACGATTTTTTAGCGCCGGAAGGTATCATCACTCAAAAGCGCAGTATCGACGCTGCAATCGAAGCCAATCGGAATACGATAGAAGAAAAACGAAAAAACATCGCGGATCTGCACACCGAAAACGAACAGCTCGCGGTCAAAATCAATGAGTACCGGAAAACGCTGGAAGACCTGCGCATCCATAAAACCAAGATGAAGGCGGAATCCGATGCAGCCGAACAGCAAGCGGCGTTTTTGCGGAAGGAATTGACGGTACAGCAGAACGCACTCCGAGACCTTGAAAACGAACTGTATACGGAGCAAAAACGCTTTGACGAGATCAAAGAGCAGCTGCTCGAAATCGAAGGGGAAATCGCCTCGATAGACCGCAAGGGGCGGCAGCTGACCGAAGCGCTTGAGCAGCTGGAAAAAGAAATCGCCTCCCGCAACAACGAGCTTTCGAGCAACGAAGGAACGCTTAAAACGCTCAATGCGGAACTTGCCAAGCATAATTCGCTCATCGAAAAATACTACGTCGATACGGCGACCCTCGAAATCGAGATTAAGAACGTCAAAGATAACTTTAGGGAAACCCATTCGCGCGAATTGATGGAGTTTGAGGAGCGGATGTATAAAATCACCGCTTCTTCCATGGATTTACGAACCGAACTCGCGGAGCTGCGCCGCCAGCTGAAAGAACTCGGCAGCGTCAACCTGATGGCTCCCGAAGAATTTCAAGAAGTAAAAACCCGATTCGATTTTTTGACCGGACAGATCGGCGACCTCGATAAAGCCCGATCTGATTTGCAGCGAATTACCGATGAAATAAAGGCGGAGTCTACCGAACTGTTCCTTGTTACCTACAATAAAATCAAGAAGAACTTCCACAATATGTTTAGGCGGCTCTTCGGCGGCGGCAGGGCGGAAATCAAACTGACCGATCCAAAGCAGGTACTTGAGTCGGGTATCGAGATTTTCGCGCAGCCTCCGGGGAAAAAGCTGGAGAATATCAGCCTCTTGTCGGGCGGTGAAAAATCCATGACGGCGGTGGCGCTCCTTTTTGCGACCTACATGGTTAAGCCTTCCCCGTTCTGCCTCTTGGACGAGATAGATGCAGCGCTGGACGAGCAGAACGTCAGCCGCTTCGTTACGGCTCTATCCGGCTTTGCGAATGTCAGCCAATATATCGTCATCACCCATAACAAAAAAACGGTACTCGGCGCAAACACCATGCTCGGTGTTACGATGGAGGAATCCGGCGTCTCCAAACTCATTGCAATCAAATTGGACAATGATATTGAGTTATTAAAGCAGGAGAAAGCGGAAGAAGATGCCGATACTTTTATAGAAGAGGATGTAGAGCCGGAAGAAGGCATCTACATTCCCTCACGGCCGCCGAAGCGACGACATACAACTCAGGAGGAACAGCCGGATGAACATCATGGAAACGATTCGGACGCATAAGCTCATCGTTCTAGCTTCTGCACTCGGTTTACTGATTATCATGTTGATTATTTCCGTGATTATTTTACTAAGCGGAACAAAAAAGCCGAGTGTCGATCCTGATGAAGTAATGATTTCAATCGATCCGGTGATTTTTATGCTTCCCGACGAGCCGCTTGAGCTTCCGCCGGTACAATATTCGCGCAAACAAAAGAAAATCTGGACTGATTCGGATTTGCAGTATTGGTATACGATTCCCGATGCGGAGCAGATGCAAAAACTGCACGATATAAATGAACGGCAAATGAACAAATTATGGGAGAGTGTTCCGTGAAAAAATCGATCTATCCGCCCTGCCTTATCCTTCTCGTATTACTCCTCGTGCCAGTTACCGCCTGTACGACAAAGACTGCTGCAGAAAAGCCGCAGGATACCCCTTCGTGGCAGGAACAGCCTGCTGTAGAAGCGGATTCTCACACCGGCAATACGATATCTCCGCAGCCGGCAGCGGTAGACCCCCAGCAGTCAAAACAAGCATCGCAGCCCGATGCGGTATCGGGTGCGACAATCGATACCGTGTCCGGTGCAACCATATCCCAACGGCAAAAAAGAACACCTGCATCGGAAGCAGTAGGAACCGACAAAAATATGGCAACCGGCGGCGCAGCCGTATCGAAAAAACAACGTACTCCGGCCGCCCCCGCAGATAAAATAGCCGGTCAAAAGAACACTACCGCAGATAAAACCGCCGCGAAAGTACAGAGCGAACCAACGGTAGCAGCAGTTGCACAGCATTCCAAACAGGACAGCAGCGAGACAGTTGTACAAAACGATGAAGGAAACAGCGGCAAGACAACCGCACAGAATCCGACAGCGGCTGCCTCCCCTGCCCTTGCTGCCGCTGATACGTCTGTCCCTACAAAGACCGCCGGTGAGGCAGAGCCTACTGCAGCAGCCGGTGAGCTGAAATCGGCCGCTTCCGCTTCCAATCCCGACACTGCCGCCGCTGATGAACCGGCACAGCCCGCAGCGGCAGCTATCGCTAAAGCCGTCGAGAGTCCGGCACCGCCCGCAGCGACGGCAGATACAGCCGCCGAGCAGATTCCGACAGCTCCGTCCACCGGCGAACCGGTACCGCTTGCAGCCGCAGCAGATACTTCCGATACGCCCGCCCCTTCTGCAAAGCAGAACGTACCGGCGTACGAAACAACGCTTGCGGATCTCATCACAGCTTTTGAAAAACAGGGCGGTACACACGGCTACGAACCTCCGCCTACCTTTCAGGAAGAGATGCGCGACTTTTTTTCTCCGCAGATATTCACCGTTGCGCTTTCAAAAGAACCGGAAACCGAACAAAAACCCAAAGTATCCCGCATGGTAGCAGTCGAAGAAAAGCAGCGGCTGGAACTCACCTATCCGGGGCACGGATGGGTCTATGTCGGTGAGCAGACATCCCAACCGGGATTAAAATATGAGCAGCGTAAACTGCAAGACAACACTTCGATTTTTATGTTTACGGCGGAGAAAAAAGGCGATTATGTACTGCATTTCTCCTATTTTGATGTATTTACCAACGATTTTGTCACTGATGCGGTAGCCGTATCCGTCAGCGCCGCCCGTTCAACCGCAGCGAAATCAACGGTAAAAGCACCGGACTACCAAAACGAAGCGGATGCGGCAGAAACACAAGCCCAAAAAAATACGAAAGAAACCGCTTCCCAACCGTCAAGCAATTCGACCGCAAACACCGGAACCGGCACGACAACACACACGGCACAAGCTGCCTCTGAAGCTCCGCAAACAGCAGGCAGCGGTTCTCAAAGCAAAAATTCGGAGCAGGTCATAGCTGCCGGAACACCGGAAGCCGCATCCCCGGTTATGGGGAATACCGGCAGTATAACCGCACAGAACTCCGCAGCAGCGGACGCAGAAGCACCGCTCAGTTCCGATCAATTGCTCGAAAAGGCGCGTACGGCAATCGCAGAAGCGGATGCAGGCACCGCCTTAACATATCTGGATAATTTCTTTACCACCGCGGAAGAGAAATTGGATGAAGGCTGGTTTTTAAAAGGACGCGCGTATGAATTAAACGGTTCCATGCGCAATATCAGACTCGCCCTCGACGCATACAGAACGCTCACAGAGAGCTTTCCGCAGAGTAAGTATTGGGCGGAAGCGGATGCACGGATACGGTATATCACCGGTTTTTATATCAATATCCGATAAGGCAGATGGCGAAAAGTAACCACTTTTCAGATATTCCCATCGGACATATCACGGTAAAATGCATGGAGAAATGAATGAACATATCGTTTTATATTAAAAACAAAAATTAAACCTACCCTTGAGTAAATTATCTATCTATGGCAGTATTGTCGCATTCCAGTGTCGGCTAATCCGGCGCACGATGAATGATTTTCAGTTATGTTATGCTCCGATGAGGCGGAGCTAAGTTGAAGAGGAGAATATTGTGGTAAAACAGACACCCGCATTAAATGAAGAACAAATCACCGCATTTCTTAAAGAAGTAGTAGAAACCGTTAAGACGGAAGAAGATCCCGATGTTCTTAACGCTTATCGTAAGATTTTTAGAAAGAACGTACCCTTTACACTGCGTTCTTACATTGCCGCCTATCTAATCAAAGAATTTGAAGGTTCATCCTTCCCCCGCTCGAAACCGTATAGCCGGCGTCCGAATCCCCGCTTCGGCGATCGTTCACGGGGATATGTTTCCGACCGCCCGCCGGTAGAACGCCCGATGCTCGATCCGTCTGAATCGGTAAGTATCTTTATGAGCATCGGTAGAAGCCGCCGTGTGTTTCCCCGTGATATTATTACGCTGCTCATCCAAAATGCGGATATAAGCCGCGAACGAATCGGCGATATCCGTATTCTCGACAATTACTCATTCGTGCAGGTTATGAATGAAGATGCGGATAAGATAATCGAGAAGCTCAATGATTTTCCGTACCGCGGTAAAAATATTTCCGTAAGCTATTCCCGTAAACCGGAAGCGGAAGAGATCATTACCGAAACCGTTATCGAAACAACCGGAAGCGATGCGGAATAAATGAAGCTGTGGCCTGTCCTTATTATCTTTATCTACACAGCGTGCTCGTTTAATTATCAGGAACTGCCTGAACAAACGGCGCCTCAACCTGATATGATATTTACAAACGTTACATTAAAACGATACGAGAATGCGATCGTCGATTTAAGCGTGTATGCGCAAGAGCTCGAAATGTATGATGAGGAAAAAATTTGGGCGGGCAAGCATATCAGTTTTGTCCAGTATGATAACAAAACACAAAAAGAGTCTATGAAGGGGCAAACCGGTATTTTATACATCGATGAAAAAGCTGAAGAGTACTCGCTTGGCGAAACGGTATCCTTTCAGCTGATTGAAGATGATTTTTCTATCCGAAGCCCCGCCCTTATATGGAAAAAAAAGAAAACCTCTTATCGGCGCCTGCTGATGAAACGGTAACGATTACTCAAAAAGAGGAAGTTACCGTCGAAGGCAAAAGCTTTGTCGCAAATACCGCTGCAAAAGAATTTGCCTTTAACGAAGGCACTACAGGAACCATCTTGATAAAAGAAAAAGTACATACACAGGTGTCCGATTGATATGGAGTATCCTGTCTTAAAGATTTATTTCCATCGTTTTTAATCCCCACAATACTAAAACAGTACATTTTTTCTTAACATTTTCATAAAAACAGCAATTTTTTCCTCAAATCTTTAGCCGAATTGCTGCTTATGCCCTATATATCCTTTAAGAAACTGCAACCATCGTGTTTTTTATGAGACGGTCGCAGGATGAGGAGCTGAGCATGACTATTATGAGTTTTGCCTCCTTCGGCTATGAAGGGGAGATTATCAAGGTTGAAGCGGATTTGCGGCGCGGACTGCCGATTATCGATATTGTCGGACTGCCGGGTTCCGCAGTGAAGGAGGCGCGGGAACGGATGCGCGCTGCTATCGGTAATTCTGATTTGCCTTTCCCGCAAGAACGGATACTGATTAATTTAAGCCCTGCCGACCAGAAAAAAGAAGGCAGCGGGTTTGACCTACCGATTGCCCTTGCCGTATTGCAGGCAGAGTGTGCGCTCGATATGCCGGTTATGGTCATCGGAGAGCTGGAACTATCGGGGAGGGTACGGCCGGTTCGGGGTGTATTAGGAGCTTTGATTTCGGGATCTGCCGCCGGAATCGAGTACTTTATCGTACCGAAAGAAAATGAAGCGGAAGCCCGTATCCAGCAAGGCGTACGCATATTCGGTGTTGAAACGTTGCGGGAAGCTTTGGAATGCCTCTATGCGATTGAAGCGGAGCTGCGTGTGGAAAACAATAGCGAATCAAACGGCGGCGACAAAAACAGCGGCGCACCGGCACGGGAAGCTATCGGACACACAGGCAACTCGATTTCCACAGCCGCTTCATGGTCGGAACCGAGTCAAGCGGATGCCGCGGCAAATACGGGTACGGGCGGCTTTTTTGAGGAGGTGTACGGGCAAGGCGAGCTGATACGGGCATTGCATATTGCGGCGGCAGGCGGGCACAGCGTGCTCGCCTACGGGCCGCCCGGCTGCGGTAAAACGCTTTCAATGCAGCGCTTTGCCAGCTTACTACCCGACCTAGACCCGAAAACAGCGGAAGAAGTTACCCATATCTATAGCATCGCAGGTCTTTTACCGAGTATGCGCGGTCATGATGTGCGGATTAAACGCCCGCCGTTTAGAATGCCGCATCCGAATGCCAGCCTTGAAGGAATGATCGGAGGCGCGGGAAAGTGTATGCCCGGCGAAATCTCCCTTGCGCACGGCGGAACCCTTTTTTTGGACGAAGCCGTACAATTTAAACAAACGGTACTGCAAACGCTCCGTGCGCCGCTGGAGACGGGAACCGTCACTTTGAGCCGTGCCGGCAGGGCAACTACCTTCCCTGCCCGCTTCCAGCTGCTTATGGCGCTCAACTCATGCCCATGCGGAAATCTCGGCGCAGACGGTAAGGTATGCACGTGTATGCCCGCCGTGGTTGAACAATACTGGAAAAAACTGACAGCACCGTTGATTGACCGCATCGACTTGCGGATTCCGGTGTTTCCGACTCAAGCATACGGGCTGCCGGAAAAGCCGTGTTACAATACCGCCGATATGCGCAAAAAAATCGCGGCTTCGGATAACATACAAAGAGAACGGTATGCCGCATATATGCGTAAAGGATTAAGCGGCGGAGCGGCGGCGGGAACACCTGTACACAACAAGACGGTAGACTCCAACCTCGCCGGTACTGCGCAATCGGCAGCACAGCTATCCTACAAAAACGTACATCTAACTCCGTCAGCCCTGTCGGCATTGTGTCCGCTGACCGGCGAGGCGGAGCGTATTTTTACCCATAATGCCGAAAAAAGAGAACTTTCGGGAAGGGGCAGCCATGCCATTTTAAAGATTGCACGTACCATTGCCGACCTCGCACAGGAAGAAGTCATTGCGGCACCGCACATCGAAGAAGCAATCCGTCTCCGCGAATGGAGCTCCTTTTTACCGTTTTTTATGCACTGAAAGGGTGATGAACTTATCCCGCGTCGAGGATTTCGAAGGTGCGGACACGGCGGGCGCCGAGCGAATCGGTTACGGTAAGAACATGGGTACCGATCTTAGGCCGAACGGTCATTGTGTGCGTTCCCTGCGTGCTGCCAAGATATACGCCATCGATATCCCAATAGATAACCGTGCCGATATCACGCGCAGCAGCCTGCATAATCATGGCGCCCGCACTGCCGTCGATTTCTATCGGAATAACGATACGCGCCCCTTGCTCGGGAAATAAAATTGCCAACTGCGAAGGATGAGCGCCTTGGTGCCCCGCAACGAAGGGCGGCAGTTTTTTATACGTCGCTGCAAACCGGGTATAATAATACTCTACTGCCGGCGGCAATACAAAGCGGTTTTGAATGAGCGGAAACCGGCCTTCGTATACCCCCGTCATGTCCGACATATCAGCCTGAAATCTTCCGTCTGGGGTAAACGATACGGCGGTGCAATACGGGCAAAGCGTACCCTGCGGCGCTTGAGCGGGACGAAAACCCTTTACGATACGGCTGCAGTACCGTCCCGCCATATATCCGGAATCGGCACAGAAAGTTTCTTCCTTTACATTCTCGGATGGTGCCGCAGGCCAATGGGCTGCGGGAAGGGAAGCAAAAATTTCAAACAACACCGGCGCTGCCGTGCGGATACTTTGGAGGTCTTGCCTCCCCTGTCCTTCCGCATTGCCGAACCACACACCGACCGTATATGCTTCTGTGGTTCCGATTGCCCAGCCGTCGCGGTTTCCGTTGCTGGTACCGGTTTTCCATGCGATTCTTTTGGAACCGGCAAAAACGCGCCAGAGCGATTCATCATCGGGACGCACCCCCTCGGCCAATGCCTTGAGCGTCAACCATGCAGCGCCAGCTGATACGGGAAAGACGTGTTCACCGGAGTACCCGCTCCGGCCGCATGCAGCGTTCATAAGCTGTGCATAGGCATATACCGCTTCGTAGAGCGTAATCTCACCGCCGCCGAGGATGAGCGGCAGGCCGTATTCGTCGGCCGACCGCGTAAAGGTGGTAAAACCGCACCGCTTCAGATAGTCGAGAAAATGACTGATCCCATATTCACGAAGCATTCTAACGGCGGGGATATTTAACGAGCGTGAAAGCGCTTCGGAAGCAGGAACTGCCCCGCGGTAGAGCGGCACATTGTTATCGGGTTTATAGCTGCCGATACGGGTCGGAATATCAATGACGAGTTGATCCGGCAATAACCGGCCGCTGTCCAGCATCGCCGCATAAAGGAACGGCTTTAACAAGCTGCCGGAACTTCTCCGCGCCTGCACAATATCTACTGCCGATGTAGTTCCATTCCGGCCGTCAAGCCCCGTGTTGCCGCAGTATGCGAGCACTTTTCCGGTAGCGGTTTCGATAATCAGCGCTGCAGCATTATCGATCCCTTTTCTGGAAAGTTCACGCGAATGCCGTTCCAGAATCCGGTAGAGATTTTTTTGCAGACCGGAATCCAAATCAGTGTAAAACCGCGCCGCTGACTGGTTCGTTTTCTTTAACAATTCCAAATAATGAGGGGCGCCTGAAGGCAGCGGGTACGGCTTTGCCGGCAGCGGTTCCGCAAGCGAAAGCTCCAGCGTTTGTGCATCGATACGCCCTCTCGCATAAAGCTCTTGCAGCAATGTATTACGCTTTTTGAGCAAAACAGCTCTGTTTGCTCCCGGATGCACCAGCGAAGGTTGATTCGGCAGTACGGCAAGTGTTGCCGCCTCCGCCCACGTCAGCGAAGCCGGCGAACGGTTAAAATACCGCCAAGAAGCAGCCTCAATGCCGATGACATTTCCCCCGAACGGCGCATGAGCGGCATACAGCGACAAGATTTTCGCCTTGCCCAACCGGATTTCCGCCATAACTGCAAGTAACGATTCTTTACATTTTTGCCCGAATGTACGCGGCTTATTCCCTGCAAGCAGCCGCATAGTTTGCATCGTAAGCGTCGAAGCTCCCGAAACAATCCGTCCCGCCCGTATATTGGACACAACCGCACGCACTACAGCAATCGGATCAACACCGAGATGATAATAAAAACGTTTATCCTCAAAAACGATAACCGCTTGAGCAAATTTATCGGGAACCTCGCCGGGCGAAAAACGCCACTGGCCGTCCGAAGCAACCGATGCACCGAGCAGGACACCCGTTTTATCATAAAGCGCATACGAATAGGGCACATTTTTCGGCACAATTTTCAACGGAAATAAAAAAAGCGCGGCATAGGTAAAAAAGAGTACCGTCAAAAATTTACCATATCGTATTTTTGTTTTATCCGGTAAAGCCGATATTCTGCCGTTCATACCTTATTTTATCTTTTTTCTTGATCCTTTTTAAGAGGTCTTTAGCGATACCTTCAATAGATTTATATATTATTTCGACTATAATCGAAATACATATTGATTACAGCGAATGTTTCGATTATAATCGAAGTTAATAGGGGTAATTTCATGAATCAGATTATCAGACCGAAATACATACAACAGATTGCGCAATTTGTAGACAAGCCGGTTATTAAAGTATTAACCGGTATGAGAAGAGTCGGAAAATCAACGCTTTTAATGATGATAAAAGACGAAATTCTAAAAAACATACCCGCTGAAAACAAACTCTATCTCAATTTTGAATCGGCAGATTTTTTTGATATAACGACTGCAAAGGCTTTGCATGCCTATTTACAGCCGCGCATACAAAACATACATACCAAAATCTATTTTTTCTTTGACGAAATACAAATGGTGACAGGCTGGGAAAAGGTTATCAACAGCCTCAGCGTGGATAAAAACTGTGATATTTATATAACCGGTTCAAATTCAACGCTTATTTCGGGAGACCTTGCTACCCTGCTTTCGGGGCGATATACGGCATTTGAAATTTATCCGTTTACCTTCGACGAATTCACACAAGCGTTTAAAGATACGCAGCTTTCAAATGAAGCGCTATTCGATACATATGTGCAGATTGGCGGAATGCCTTTTTTACGGTATTTTAATTTGGAGGAAACTCCGTGTTTTAAATATTTAAGCGATGTGTATAACACCGTATTGGTCAAAGACGTATTACAGTACAATAACATTCGAGATGTCGATATTTTTAATCGTATCTTATCGTATGTGCTCGAAAATATCGGGCATACTTTTTCGGCGAACAGCATCAAAAACTATTTTAAAAATGAGAAAAGGACTGTTTCAATCGATACCGTTTTAAATTATTTGGAATATTGCCGAAACGCATTTATCATTAAAAAAGTACCCCGCTATGATATGGCAGGTAAAAAGATCCTGAAAGTAGACGAAAAATATTATGTAACCGATCACGGCTTCCGGCAAGCACAGGGATTTTCCAATACAAAAGATATTGAAAGAATACTGGAAAACATTGTATTTGTAGAACTTGCCTCAAGAGGATACGAAGTAAAAATCGGAAAATTAAAAGACAGAGAAATCGATTTTATCGTACAAAAGAATAATCAGCTCTCTTATTATCAAGTTGCCTATATGTTAAGCGATGAACAAACACGAGAACGGGAATTCGGAGTATATAAAACAATTGAAGATAATTTCCCCAAATACGTGCTATCATTAGATCGTTTTGATTTCAGCAGGGACGGCATTATCCACAAAAATATTATCGATTTTTTGTTAGAAAGTACCATGCCGTAGTGATATGGCGATTATAAACCGATAAAGAAAATATTGTCAAGAAATTTTTTTTGTTTGCCAAAAAGAACGTTAGTTACCCCAATAATCCGTTCATCGTAATCCTACTCCAGGGCGGATTATCCCTTATCGACCGATTATATAAGGCTGTATACGGCTTTTTACTTTTTGTAAGCTGAGAGTTCCTGCATTGCAACATCCAAAGAAGGTCGCCCTCTTCTCTTTTCTTTTGTTTCCTTTATAGAGCCAACCAAAACAACTCTGTGTCTCGGTATTTTTAATACGTAAGTTTTATACCAATAAGGTTGTGGTTTGGGAATCTTAATATTTACCGCTCCCCTTTTGATGAGGAATTCTTTATTTTTCCAATATAAAACGGCATGATCTTCATATAGTTCAAGCTGTGCTTCTTCCTCCTTGCTGCTCCAACATTTTGCAGCAATCCATGCCGGCAGCGACATAGTAATAGGAATTAAACCGAATATCATATAAACAGCATGCATGGGATGTTCTCTGAAATATACCGGTCCATGTTCCGGTCCTTTCTCAATACCGGAGAACACAAGAAATGCATAAAAAGTCAAAAGTCCAACTATTACTCCGAATAACACCATAATATACAATACACCGGTTGAATATTTATTGCATTGAAATGTTATTCTTCTCATCATTTACAAATCCTTTTTTAACGCTTTATTCCGTATACATTATCCGCTTTTCAGTGATAAAATTCATTTGAATAAAACTGCATCATATTTCGGTCTATTTACCAAGTCAAATGTGCTAAGCTAACAGTATACCATGTTTAAGGTGTTTTCCTAGCAGTTATCAATAATTTCGGTTTTTGATATAATGGCAGCGTAAACAAGAAACAGGAGCATTATTATGTACATAAAACCTGAAGATCGGCGTGAAAAATCGAATGCAAAAATAAAGGAAATGGGCATTGCCTGTATGGAAGAACTGCCCTTGGTGGAATCATCAAAAGAGGCGAAGCTTAAAAGCCTTGAAGAAATCTGCGACAGAGCCATCGCATGTCTTTTGTCGATTCAATTGGCTGAAGACATTCATAATGAGCAAGGGGATGAAGAATCGAGGGAACTGTTTTTACGTTTGCTTGAAAACTACGAAGTATCGGACTGCCTTTTGGAAAAAGAAAAACGACTTTTTGACGGAACATACAGCGAACAGGATGTCATCGATGTCTGTTGGACTTATGAAGCTTATTGGTCGCTTGTGTGGGCTTTGGGCTTGGTCGAGGATATTTCGTATCCGAATGACATCTGTGATGTGGAGAGAGCGATAAAACTGGTCGGCGACACCGATGGGAAAGCTGCGTTTAAAGCACAATGTAAGTTACGCGGAATAGAAGAAATACTGGATATGCTCGATCTGCACTACCGTTACCACTGGGCAACGGAAGAAAAACGGCTCCGCCCCGAAACGGAAATCAAGGACTTAAATCCCGATGTTTTGATGGAACGGCGGCGCGGACTTGAGTGGCTTATTTCCGAAGAATCCGATTGGTTCGATATTTCGATGGATACGTAGTCCTTTTTACTGCATTATCATTTTTATCCGGCGAAAATATATTCGATGACAAGTTCACAAATGGCATCGTTTTTATCGTAGCCGAAATATACCGGATATTTTCCATCACCGAAACCGCTTTGTATCATGGGAACGGTCAAGTCCGTTCCTTCTAAAGGATAGTTAATCCAGTCCCCGCCGTCGCGTTGAAAGCGCGGATTTGCTACATAACTCTTTTTGAACTCTTTTGCAAAATAATCGTCGTATATATTTTTGTCGGGATTTTCGTTTGCCCAACGACTTTCAAAATTGCAATAGGCATCCCGTGTTTTTACATCGACAACTGTTGCAAGCCCTGCATCGACATTAAACCCGAAAAAACTTTCTCCATCGACATTGTCCAAATCTTCATTGCCTATCAAGGCTTCACGATATACGGCAGCCTTTTCATTGGAAAATTTTACCCGTGTTGCAACATATCGGTAATGGTCTTCTTCTATTTCAACAACCAAAGTTTCTAATGGAAAAATTCCTGTAGGTACTTTTTGCAGATACGGTTCCGCGTTTCTGTTAAGGTAGACGAGCGGATCACGCACCAGAACATTTCCCGTCGGAAAATGCACGGTTCCCATCGGCAATATAAATAACTTTTTCCCCTGTACTTCATTTTGAGAAAACAAGTTACCGTAATGCGCAGGAGATACAAGCAGCTCCTTCACTTTTTCATATTTTTCAATCCATTCTTTTGTCGGTATCATATAAACCTCCACATAAAGATTAAATAATATAGTATTTATCAGTACATGTGTCCACAGACAAAAGTTTCATTTTTTGATATACTTACAAAAAGTTTTTATCGGAGTCATGATAAACAGTTCGGCAGGAATTCAGCCTCACTGTTTATCTGCCGAGTTTGTCTTTCGACAAACGTCGCATTATTATATGTGCTTTTTAACTTCGTTGCAAAAGCACGGAAAAAACTTTTTTTGCAAATTGATATTTACTGCAAAAAGTTTTTATCGGAGATTAAGTTATGAAAAAAATCGAGCATCAATATTTCGATCAGTTGAATCTTGCGACAACAGATGATGTAGAAGTAATTTGGGAAAAAGAGATTCAGGGGATAGACACGTGGCTTTGGCTCGGCAAAAATGTAGAACCGTCTACCGGCATACTCGACCTTTATGCACGCTTTCTTGAAGAAATAGATGAAAAAATAAAAGAAGCAAGAAAATCGCTGATAACATATTTAAAAGATGACAGCTACTATATTGACTTTCATATTGAAGAATGCGGACTGGAAGATTTGCCAAGTGATATTACCGAGTTTGTAAGTAAAATGAAGATAACGAATGTAGGCTTATGGATTGACAGTGAAAAGCCGCACATCACAATGGATTTTATGATTGCACCTGATGAAAGCGATGAAATACTCTGCGTAAAATTCGGTGAAGATGCAAAAATCATATCCATCGATTGGGAAAGTTAGCGGTTAGAAATGTTACAATTCTTCTATGAAAACGAAGACATTGACGATAAACTGATAGATTACATTAAGAATAATCCCGAGAAATTTGTCTTCATCGGCACTTACAAAACAGATGAGGATTAGAGAGAAAGCAACAAACTATGATTTATGCTAAATTTTATACTAAAAGCAAAGGTTGTTTAGAGGGCATTAACAGGAAAACAAGTGCCGAGATTAAAAAAATAATAAGCTGCGAAGCTGACATTATCTATCAGTCGCCTCATACAAATAAGATTATTTGGGCCGCAAAACGGCTAGACGAAAATTGTGTACGCATAATGGTATTCGATAAAGCTGCAAACAAAATTGCTTCTATAAAAATGGAAGATGAATTGAGCGATTCAGATATAGCTTTTACAAGTTTAAATAAAGAAAATCGCATAGTAGTATCTTTTGCAGCAGGACAGGACGGCTCTCAAGATTATTGCATAGAATTAACTCAAAATGAGCTGAAAATAATATATAAGTTTCCGGAGAATTTATCTTATATGTTTAGCTTCGATAAGTATGCTTTGCTTGCAGATTTTTATAGCTCAAACTTTTTTAAAATTTCCTCCTCCGATTTTACGCCGATTGCTGAAAATACATATGCTTTGTTTAAAGAAGATTCATTATCCAATGTACAGAAAATCAATGATAGTTTCGGAATAGTTTGTACTACTGAAGGAAGATGCTATGCATTTGATTTATCCGCACTTGAATTAATTGATGAACTGATTATTGATTGCAAAACAGGGGCTTTAGAAAAAAATTGGGCTGTGAATGCATTATTTCAAAAAAGAGATGAAATGATATTCGAATATCGCAATTATAAAAACGGAAAAGAAAACATTGAATGGATTAGCGTAGATAAATTATATTTGGATAAACTTATCAAAGAACGGAAACCGTGATATAATTAAAAAATGGATAAATATTATAAAATTAATAGAAGCACTAAAAAAATGTCCTATACGACGGTTATGGCAAGGATGTAAACTTAAAAGAAATAGGATTGAGCGAATATGGTTTGTCGCAAAATTAAAATTTTGAAATGTAATAATATATAAGAAGAAGAGGCATAATTATGCGAGCGAAAACCGGCGATGTATACTGTGTGTATAATTCATATTTAAAAAAATATACTGCGTGCCAAATAACCAAGATAGAGGAAGGTGAGAAAAAACCGAAAGCAGTGCTGCTCTGGTTAGATTGGTCGGGTGAACAGCCTGTCAAGGAGGAAGAGTTACCTTTACTAAAGCCGCTTTATCAGGACTTTATGTACTGGAAACGTGGTCTGCATCTTTGTAATGTTGATGTCATGGTACCTGCGAACCATATGTTAATCGGTAATATGCAGCCATTAACCGATGAAAGCACAAATACCTATGCAATGTCTTGGGGAAACGGATATGAAGTATATCGTCAACTTAAATGGCAGGAGATTCCTAAAGAGCAAAGAGATGCTTTTAAAAAAGCGGAGAGCAGTAAGGAAAAAATTATATTTGCCGGAAAAGAAATGGCGATTTCCAGACATCGCATACATGATGATGTTCCTTTTGAAAATGTGCTGGAATTAAAAGCCTTTCCATGCTTATCCTATTTGGCATGTAAAAAATGGCATATCGGTTTATATGAATATTTACAATCATGTCCGTTTTTAGATGAGCTGGTACTTGAAAATCATCAGCAAAAAATATTGGATTTTTCCAATGCGCATTTGCACAAACTTTCTATTGATATGAACGGCGTGGAAGAACTGTATCTGAATAACGAATTGGAAGAACTTATTCTGTTAGGTGAAGTAACAAATAACTGTAAAATACATGCTGTTGAAAACGGAGCTTTATTACTTTTAACAGCAACTGAAATAGTGCCTAAAATACAGGGTCTAAAAGACTTGGGCAAACTGCATTGCTCAGAGATTACAGAACTTGATATGGCCGAGATTCTAGAAGCATACCCGATGCTGAAGGAATTGCGGCTATGGGGAAAACCCGGTATTCTTTCTAACCTTTCTATGCTATTCCGATTTACAAAATTGGAGGGCTTTACCACGGTTGATTTATTCGGTTTTTCTGCCGAAGACATTCCGGAGCCGGAATGTTTACCTAACTTACATTGGTTTTGGATGAGCAGCCTGCCGGAAAATGCAGCCAAAAAAGCTAAACAGCTTTATAAAAAGAGAAAAGAAGAAGGGCTTGATCTTTGGATACAAAAGCCGCGAAAGCCGGAATGGTTGGCGCAGAACCTTGACAATCCGTTCCGCTCATGGGACGGACAAGAAAATATTTCTGCAGCGAATGCCAAGAAAGCAGCAGATGTATATAAAAAAACAAGAGCCGAAATTCTCAAATTGGAACAAAGCTCGCCGATCGAAGCTGCTCGGACTGCCGAAGCTTTGGTGAGGGCATACACTGAAGCCTTTAATAAGATGGACAAACGCAAATATTTTATTGAAACAGTAGAAAGAGAGGATATCTATTGTGCTCTTACAGAACTTTTAGATTTAATACCGCCTTCTCTATCTATCAATAAAGAAAAACTCTTGGAAATTTTTGATACAACACGGGATTTTTAGGATTAAAAGATGTTTCCGAATTATTTGGAAGGCACAATTATTTTAACGATTACTCACTTAGCCGAGGATTCTAAAAATGAACTTGCAAAAAAGATATTTGCAAGGATAAATCAACAACCCCGACGCAAGCGTCGGGGCACAGTGCTCAACGTTTCGCACTGTGTGTTCTATAAGGTGGTTGCAGTCGGCTTTAATACCCTTTATTACGACGCAAGCGTCGGGGTATTAAACCCTCCGCACGAATAAAGACTTCGAGAATCTTTCTCCCAAAGAACAGGAAGTGTTCACAGTAAATTTTCCGCATATCTTTAGAAATTAATATGAATAAAATTGTAACTACAACAGTAATAGTAATTTTTACTTTTTTAATTTTTACAGCCGATGTAGTGTTAATCACAAGATTTTTCACACTGATAAAACAAAGAAGATATAATGATTCAGCTCCTCTTTGGGGCGGACTTCCCGATTTATTTCCGAAAATTAAAAATAAATATCTTAAAACTTTTTTGAACTACATCATGCTAAATATTGCGGTGTATATCATCGGGTACTATTTCCCAAAGACAGGAGTTTTTACCGGAACTCTTACATTTTCTTTTGATATTGTTATCGAGAGTTATAGATTTTTAGTATCGTTTATAATAACGAATTTATTTTTAGCTATTAGTCAGCTTACAAGAAAAATAAAAATTTTTCAACAAAATACAATTTCGGCTAAACTATACTACATTGAACTTATCATCATTCCCATTATTGTTATTTTTTCTCTTTATTTTTTTGACAGCGTTTTTGATAATCTTGCAAGGAAGGTAACAATATAAAAGAATAGTACACTTACAAAATTGCTAAAAGATGATAGAATAAAATATGAGGAGACAGCAATATGGAAGTTATTTTGAGTACGGTAATCGGCGGTGAAATTACGGTTGAGGTTGATGGTGGGAAAATTGTTCATTCATTGATAATAAAAATGAGAAACTCCTTGAAAGAGCATTTTAAAAAAATATTTTTTGAAGGGCTAGATAGAATAAAAATCAACGTATATATCAGCGGAGATGTTTCTTCTTATTGCGATAAAATGGGTATTACTGCAACCCGATATTTCCGTGCAAAGACAGAATATACGACAGAGTTTTGTATCGATAAAAACTATTGGTCGTTAGAACCTGTTCTTCCAGTGGATAGAAAGTTTATTCTATTCATGGAAAACTCGTTGATACAGTTAGGCGGAATTATTGAAAAAAAGCTTAAAGCAGCCGGATATAATTTTGATGGCGAGCTGTTTAAAGAAATTGTTCTTAAAAGTTTAAGAGGGATTAGTTAAGAATATGGCAAAGTATTCAAAAGAAGCATTAGATGAAGCATTGCTGCAAGCGCAAAGCAGCGATATTAGTATGAGAAGAAAAGGGATAAAGTTTTTAAGACAAGCTTCTTGTTTGGAAACGGGTACGAAAAATACCTATCCGATAAGAGATTGGTTTTCTGAAACTAAAAATTACACAAAACTTTTTAAAATAGTAAAATCCGAAAAAGATTCGAAACTGTTATGGGAATATTTATTTTTGATTAAAACATATTGTGAACGTTATATTGATTTAGCTTATTTGGTAAAAGATTCTCAAAACTTTATCGCAAAAAAAGGAAACACAGAATTCAAAATAAAGGCTCGTGAGCTCGGAGGATTATTTTTAGGGCATCAAGATGCCTCTGTACGGCAAGCTGCAGCAAGCCTGCTTTGGTATTTAAAGAAAACTTCCGAAGTTTTGCCTGTAATCATAGAGCTTATGCAGAAAAAACGGGATTATATAACACTTTCTCATATCGGCATAATGATTCGCAATTGTTATTCACTTTTGAATGATGATAAAATTATTACAGACTCTTTTGGGAATGCTGTGGCGAAGGAAAATCTTATTTCACTAAAAGATGTAGAAGCTTTAAAAGAAGCCGTATCATTTTCATTGAAAAAAACTCCTAAGGCTGCAAAAAAAGCCGGCTTTAATTCCATATCTGAAACACTGGACGATATAATTACAACACTTACAAAAACGGTTGAAAGATGATAGAATAAATATAAGGGGATAAAATATGAACGGAGAATTATATCTAAAAAAGGGTATGCTTCAACTAAATAAAAAATTGTATGATGAAGCCTTGGAAACTTTGAATAAAGTAATCAAACTCGATGATGATCTTGCCAGTGTTACATCTGCAAAATGTATTTTAGGTGAATATTATTTTATTCATCAAAACTATGAAAAATCAAAAGAATTTTTATCATGGATTTGTGACAGACAAGATGAGCTTGAAGAAGAGTTTGACGATTTACTTTCACAAGAAATTGATACAGCCTCGGTACTGATTGATATGATGGAAAGATATAAGCTGTAAAACGCAATTTGCTAAAAATATGCAAGGAGTGATATTGTATGCAAAACAATTCTTATATTCATAATTTAAAAATGGAGCATGCAGACCCTCTCCCTTTTTTTGAAGATATGTTAAAGGAAGGAAAAGATTTTACAAGAACTTGAAGCGGAGCGGTTACGCCGTCAAAATATTACAAAAGAAGATTTGCAAAAAAAGTATGCCGAGTTACAAAGAGCCGGTTTTCCTCTTAGCGAATGTATCGGTTTTATAGCCGATTTAGGCGGCAGTAATGAGATTGCTTATCATTACGAATTGATTTGCGAAGACTGGGAGCGAGATGATCCGTTGCATTTGGGTAACAGTTTCGATAAACACGATTTAGCGGGAATTGATTTTCTTTTTGCAGCTATAAACAAAGCTTCAACCGAAAAAATACGGGTCTTCACCGCCTATCTCATTGCCGAAATTCTTGTAAGGTTGAAACATCGCGATTTTTATACGGCTGTATGCAATCGTCTTGTGCCGATACTTGTTTCGCTTACAAATACGAAGGACTGTGTTCTGAGGCGGAAAGCGTTGATAGCTGTCGGGTGGGTTGGGACAGCACAAGAGATTGGTATTTTTAATGACAGAATGCTTCACGACGAGGATAGTCTTTGCCGTGCATGGTCAGCTTCTGGGCTATGGCAATTATCATGTAACAGACTGCATAGTCAAACAATACTCCCGGATGTAAAAGATGTTTTTAGACAGGCAATCGCTGTGGAAAAAGACCTTTTTGCATGCGGCGTAATGATAGAGTCGGCACAAAGTTTATTCGGTAAAAAATGGATATCGTCTATCGCTGTTGAAAATGAAGATGCGGTAAAAATAGAAAAGGCTCGCAAATCGGCTGTCAGATTTTTAAGTAAGGATTAAATATAAGGAGTATAATCATGAAACAAATTCCTGATTTTCTGAAAGAATACGAAACCGCTTTACAAAAATACAGGCAGCGTTCTGTCGAAATTCTTGCGACAGCCCTAAACGACAGTGAAACAACGGATATAAAAAGTTCCAAGTTTTTAGGAACCCCTTATTTGCCTGTCGGTATGGACTATCCGAAAGACAAGGATGGCAAATATGAACAAAATTTATGCAATTAACGACTTATCGGAGCTGGAAGATTTTTTACATTCTCAAAACTCTATTGAAAACATACGTGAAAAACTTTTTGCCGAGTTTTTAAAATATGCGGATTATAAAAGCGTCTCGGAGTGGAACAAGGCGGTGCGGCTTTGTGAATGTCTTGCCGTAATCGGCTGGGGAAACCATGAACCTGTGGAAGCGTCAAGAGGTGTGTTTTTTAACGGTAATCCCCGTACCTTTTTTTGCAACAGATTTGGAGAGCTCCGGTTTGTCGAGGCAATATGGTCAAAAAGGAAAACGGGATTTACGATGGAACAGGGTAGAACTTCCTATTACCCCTCTCCCGACGGCAAAGACAAAAAACAACCGGTATGTTGGAATTACTCCGTAACAGGAAATATAGAAGACATAAAAATTGAAAGTCAACGTAATTGGATTCCTAAAAATCCTGTTTGGATTGTGCATACAATATCAAACTGTTATGAAAATTCAAAACCGGTTATAGAAAGCATTAAAGAAAAACTTCAGGACGAATTAAATAAAAAAATGCGTCCCGAAAAATACGGCAAAGCCGTAAATTGTATTTTATTGAAATGTGCTTTCAGCTATTATGATAATGCTCATTGTAAAACAAACTATGTCATCGATGAATCGGGACGCAAATTATCAAATCAAGAAGCCGCAAAAGAATTACAGAAATTATACACAAAAGAAGAGATTTCCGAAAACGGATATTACTTGCGTCCCCGATTTCAATACGGGCCATTTAGAGCAGATACAGGCAAGATAAATGTAGTTATACATTTTGAAAAAGAATTCAGCCGATTAACACATCGTCAGCAAAAAGAAAAACTGGCAGAGTATTTTTTAATTGCGCTTAAAACTATTGCAGAAAAACAAAAAAAGAAAATACTGAATTATGATTTTAATTTAATGATTTCCGATTTTACTGAAATAATGAAAAAATGGATGAATTAGGGAGATGTAAACATGCGCTATTCATTTCTGCCAGTCAATCTAATTTTCCTCTTGTTTTTCAATAAGATCTTGTACCACCTTTTCCAAAGTCAATAATTGAGCCATGTCTGATATATCGCTTATCCCGAAATGATTAAAGGATGTGCGCCTGTAATTGTTTTGTATTCTTTCGGTCTTGATATAAATGATATTTTCCGATTATCAATTCCTATATCAACCTTTACCAATTTGTCATGATTCGATTTGATTTTACAAAATGAGATTTTACCGGCCATAATTTCTTTTTCATTTTCTAAAATTCTTATATTAAGCTTATCGATATAAACAATAAATTTTTTTGCTACACTTTTACGAATTTTTTTTATAATAAGATATGATATAACAAATGCAGGTAAAAACACTAAAAATTTAAATAGCGGATGAACTTTGTAAGTAATCATTCCAGAATAAAATAACAGCAGGTATGTTAGTAATATAGGAAACATAAAGCCTATCGGAAAGCATAGTCCCATAATCATGTCGCTTTTTGGTGTTCCTGCCACAAATTCAAATTTTTTCATCATGTATGTATCTACTATATTATGTTAATTTCTTTTATCAAATGATAGGTTTCTATAAAGCGAAGATGCCAAATCTTCTTGTCGGCGGTAATTTCTTCGTATATATTCTCCAATGTATGCGCAGGCGCTAATAGTCCTAAAGAATAATCTTCAAAAACGACTTCACCTATCTTTTCAAGTTTATCTAATAGAAGTCCTAAATCTTTGTGATTAAACCAGCAATCCGTATCCAGAGCATATTTCGTATTTTGTTTCTTGCAGGCAATTTCGCTATTCAAAAAATCATCCATAGTCGGCTCATCTTTTTGCAGCAAGCGCGTACAAGCTAAATGATATTCTATTTTTCTTGGTGTCTGGTCAACATCTGAAACAAAAACGACGCCGTACTCATTCTCAAATTTAACTGCAAGCACTTCTCCCACGTTAAAATACGGATTTCGTTTAATTTTTGCCTTCGGTACCTTAATCGGTTTCTGATTTTCACTTTGCAGCTGTACTGCCAGTTTATCAAGAGCCTTCTGTCTTTGCTTTAAAGCTTTGCCGTCAATTTCAAGCCAGAAATCATCAGCACCTTTTGCAATTATTGTTAATGCCTTATTCTTTATCTTCTCAGACAAATGTCCGACATTCCACAAAGAATAAGCGAATGCAGTCCAGTAAATCTCCGTGTAAAATGAATCTATACAAAAATTATTCTCGTCATTTAAAATATCTTCAATTATTGTGTCGATATTTTCACCGTCTTTATATCGTTCTACTATAGTATTGTAAATGTCATACCCATCGTCACTGTCTATAATTTTTACACCGTCTATTGCCATTTCACATAATCTCCTTTAATTATACATTATCCGCTTTTCAGTGATAAAATTCCCTGTATAAATTAGGATACTCATATCCTACAGGATGTTTTCTGAAAATAAAATAGACGAATACAGCCGCAAGTAAGCAGAAGAAGTTGATGATGTATAAGTATCTAAGTGTATGATGCCTATGAAAAAACAACATAACGATTAAGAGAGTCATTATACCGAGCGGCACATAGAGTCTGAATGTAATATAGTTATCTGTCAGAGGTTTCTTTCCCATCTTTAATAACCCGTAATTCAGGTATTCCTTATTTTCTTTACCTTGCAATTCATCAAATGCCTTCCTAAATGTTTGTAAGCAAAGGCTTTTATTCCTGACACTTCCTGATGATGATGTTTCAATAATTCATCAGGAGAATTCCATACTCCAAAATCTTGAGTAATTCCTTCGCTTTGTATGTACGTGTTGTTCCTGTCAAAATCAATTATTGGATGCCGAAAATCTTTTACCGCAACACCATAACCGCAGAAAAAACCGGTGCAGTTTGCAAATTGTTTTTGCAGTTTTGATAAATACTTTTGATCCAGTATAAAGGCTTCAAGTTCATACCACTTATCTTCAAAATACACTTCAACCCAACTGTGAAATATATTCTGCGGCGCATTTTTATAAACAAATCCGCTCATTACTCCTTTCTGTAATTGTTTGTCTATGGTAAAACCATGAACTCGACAAGGAATTTCGCAGGCACGTAACAAAGCCATGAAGAGTGTTCCTTTTGTATTGCATTGACCGTATCCGTCCTTAAGAACTTTAGATGCGCTGATATCATCATCTGTATTATACCCGAATGCGATATCATCTCTTACAAAGTTATAAATAGCTTTAAGGCTGTCAAATTTATTTTGTTCTTTCCAATGTTTTTCTTCTATTAATTTTTGAATGCTCGGATTTGAAAAATCCAGCATTGTAGTCTCTTGCAAGTATTGATTCATATCCATTTTATTTCTCCAATGCTTTCAGCAAATCGTCTATAGCCAAATATCCTTTTGCGGTATCATCACAAACCATTTTCTTACCTTCTTCTATTTCAGTTATCTTTTTCATTATTTTATGCACAAACATTAAATTAAGTAACATTGTAATAACACATAATACAGATGAAATTACTATGCTAAAGAATGTATATTCAAAAGTATAAATTGCTTTATTTAGTAGAAATACACTTATCGGTAAAAGAATTATACTTGATGCTAATGCCGGAATATATCTTTTAATAATAATACTTTGGATTATATGAACAAGCAAATGCAATGAAAAAGCAATAAATGCCCCAATCCAAACGATATATATTCTGAAAAAAATGCTTACACCGGTTATGATTATACAGAGCAAATATTCTTCTAAAACAGCTATCGAAAAACCTTCATTGCTAAAATTTTGATATAGCACATAAAGTTTATTATATTTTCTGACTATATCTATATTTTTATTTAACCATATTCCAAATCCTATTATTTCTTCCATCTCATGAAGCATAAAAATAATAGGGAATAGCCAAAATATATTTTGCAATTTTTTTTATCTCCTGTCATATTAATTAAATTGTTTTCCAGCAGCGTTCTTTCATGAAACCGGTAATATTGGATATGTCTTCTCCTTCGTAATATTTTACTAATAACTTCTTAAACTCAGGAACTTCCTTTTCCGGAATTACAATAAAACCGCCGCCATGAGAAATCAAATAATGATTTGAAAAAATAACAGAGGCTCTTTTATTACCATCAAGAAATATCTGCGTCTTCATACAATAAAGACATAATTTGATAGCAATATTAATCACATCATCATTCTCCTCGGTAATCTTTTGAATTCTATCTTTAACATCTGCTTCATTCGGTAAAGACGGAACATAAGATGAGCCTCCAATGGTTACCGGAACACCACGAATGCGGCCGCCTTCTGCAAAAAAACCTTCATTTACAAGTTTTGCAATATGACTCAGCATATAATAGTCTGATCTACTTGCAATAACATCTTTATCTAGAATAAACTCCCAAGCATGTTTCAAGTTCAAAATCTTTTGCACATCAGTTGCTATCATGCCGGAAACCCTTCCGTTTTCTATAATTTCTTCTGTTTGTGGAAAAGATGTTACAATTCCCTCCAAGACAGCTTGATCATAGATATTTATTTTTATATTAGCCCTTGCAAATGCAATATTTGCCATAACATTGGAAGATAGTTCATCTTCCGAATATCCGGCAATAGCAAGTTTTGTTTCTACATATCTAAGTTCTTTTCTTATTTTTCGTACTTCTTTTGCATTACGGAGAAGCAGGTTATATAACTCCTCTGTATAGACTCCTACATATGTCGATGTCTGTTTACCGGCTACACGCTTTCTAACATATAAATATTTTCCATCGCCGCGTTCTTTAATTTCAGGTGTACCGTCATACGGCAATAAACTTAATCTGGCATGAAGATCGGCGCGAACCTTAAGGAATTCCTGTATTTCATTATAGTTTGTTGGCATTATCTATTTCTCCATTGGGGAGCATTTATTGTAATTATTATACTATTATGCTCCCCAAAACTCAATATGAAGGGCGCTTCATTATTTTTGCCGCCTCAAAGAACTATTTTTATAAGTTTATATTCTCAATCATCTGTTATAATTTGTTTTTCCTAAAGGAATAGGTGTCGGATTTGAAAGCACCCAGAGAACTGAAAGTTCACACAAACGCTCCGTTATAGCGTCTTCATCACCACCGTTTGCACGTATGCTTGAAATAAGCTCTTTGGTCTCTTCCAGTTCTTCCTCAGAAAGCGGTGTGCCTGAAGCAAAATGATTTGGCAGGGTATTAAGCATATTTCTATAATCTTTATCCCAGTTTACTCCGCCGTTTCTATATAGCTCATCCTGCACCCTGCCTGTTATACGGATAACTTCGCCTTGTACTGTTTTTGCAGCTCCGCTTGAAGGAATCAGCATCTCCCAAAGTTCATCGTATTGTTCTCTCCAAGAACCTGTCTTTACAATAATAGGAGAAACGCCGTCATGTATCTTACGTTTTGGAGCAGGCTTTACATCAAACAGTGTATAGAGTTTCTCGAGTCCCGCTTCTGTTTCAGCCAAGTAATCTTTATTAAAGTTTTCTCTGTGAAATTCAAAATCCTTACCGATTATTTCAACTCTTTCCGCCATTTCAGTCGTTATCTCAGCACCTGCCTTTATTAACATTTCTGCAATTTCCGCTGCCTGTACAATATTACTATTTCTGCAAATAGCAAGGGCTTCGGCTAAAGGAGTTCGTCCCATATCATTTTTTGCATTAACATCTGCACCTTTTTCAATCAAAAAACTTACTATCTTAGGGCGGAAAAATCCTGCTGCCGTATGCAGAGGGGTACTTCCATATGTATCAGGTTTTTGTATATCTCCTCCTAATTCATACAGCAGTTTTACAGTATCTCTGCCCAGAGTGGCATGTTTATATAATGGCGTACGCCCATAATAATCAGGAGTATTCACATCTAAACCCTGTTCTACCAGCCAGATAACAAGCTCATCAGGAACACCGCCATAATGAAGCGCCGTATTGAGGCTGTATCTACCGTTATGAGCGGTAAGCTCACATTTATCATAGACAGCTTTAAGAGCTTTAACATCTCCTGCTGTAATCAGTTCATCAAAATTTTTAGGTAAGGTAATTCTTTTCTTTGCCATTAGTCTTCTCCTTAGTTATAATCCAAAATTATTAAGTTTCCATTGTACTATGTGGGTATCAAAAGTATTTGACACTTGTATATTTTATATTTCTAAACCCACTTAAGCCCATTAACATCTTTTAAAACCATAGATTTTCCGTCATAATCATTTTTTAATTCAACTTCTTTTTCCTTAACCGATATGTTGTTGTACCAGTGTTCCAAACTTGCATACTTTCCCGTATGGATATTGATAAGCATGCTTGTTATGGGATCCCAAGTGCCTTTTTTTACCGTTTCCGCCAGTAAATAATACGCATCTAAAAATATAAGATTTCTTCCATATATCCAAAATGGAAGTTTAATATCTAACAGCGGTAATTTTGCAGAAAAAATATCATCTCCATGCGGCGGCACTGTTTCATAATGAAATTCTATCTCACTCCCATAATATGCTATCGTTGCCTCTTCACAGCATATGCTTTGAGGAGCACCCTCCTCAGCTATGATAAATTCCATCACTTCTCCTTATATTTTCTTACCCTTCCATATCGGCTGACATAATCCCCTTCTTTAAGCTTCCGCATACTGTTATACAATGCCCGAAGAAAAGGTCGGCATCATCAAAATAGGCAGAAAATGAACCGCCTGATATCATACAAATTGAACTGAGGCTAATTCTTTTTGCAAAACTTTCTTCTGTAATTTCAGAAGTTTCATCATCAGATTCTGCCCATTCGCAGGCGAGTTTAGTAAGCTTTTTTGCAGCAAAACTACGCAGGTCTGCATCCCATTTTGCCTGCTCTGACACCATTGTTTTCAGAGCTTTTTTCGCCTTTGTTATTTCACCCTTATTATCCTTATCTACATCTAATATAATATTTATTTTTCTATCCTGCCAAATAATACTTCCTTGAAAACTTTTAAGAGGCTTATCATAAATCAGTTCACCTAATATATCATCTTGTAAAATTATAGGTTTTCTATACTCTGCAAGTATTTCTTCCAATTCCTTACAAGCCGCATTTTTTTCAAGAACTTCCACAACTAAAAAATGTTTTTTTGCAGGTAGTACACCGTTTGGAACTTCCTCAGGAAGCTTTGCATGCACCTTTAATTTGTAAATGGTTTCGTCTTCAAATTGATATGGTAAATTTTCTTTGTCTGTGACAGGATATACTATACGCCCTTCTTCTTTATGCAGCTCACCTGTTTCACAGTCCACATAAGCTAAGAAATAAGCAGCCCAGTCCCAAAAACCGTTTCTCAAACTTCCGCCGCCGCCTTCGTGTCTTAGAACAATAATCTCTCTTTCCTTTTTCTCAAAAGAGTCTTCCCATTCTTTTTGTGTCATTTTATTTCTTAGCCGCATGTATTCAATTAATTCCATTAAGTCCTCCAATCAATCTGTCTTAATATTTTTATACTTCTTCTTCGCTTAATTCTTTAAAATTTGAAATATGATATCCAAAATAACATTTTCCGGATTGACCTATAAAAATTCCATGTTCCGGCATATTAGCTATCTCGCCTAAGTAAACCATAGGCATGTCATCAGAAAACGGATATTCAAAAGATATTTCATCTTTAAGAGTAACCAAAGTTTTTTCTTTCATTGTGTAAGTGCTCAATTTATTACTCCATTTGAAATGCGATTTTGCATTTTGAGTTCTTTAAATTTGGGAAGCCATATTCCTCTAATCGATTTAATGTTTTTTGAATAGATTCGGTTATATTGTTTTTACTAATAGGTAAATTGCTTACAATATATATAATACTATTTAGTTTTGCCGGATAAATAATCCCGCACTTAGATTCATTATTTATAATACGGAGCAGGTAAACATCATATTTTGTTTTGATATAGAAATCAAACTCTTGATTATCATAAATCTCCTCCGGAATCAGGTGGACCGGAGCTACGATACAGTCTTTCATTTGAAAACTATCATTTCCAAAATGTGCTTTACAATTGTGTTTTCGCTTTATTCTTTCTATCCATTCAGTAATCATTATCATACCACGACATTCGGTTTAATAAATCAATCTTATTTTGCATTCCAATTATAGTAATTCATAATTATTCTCCCATATTCACATAACAGTCAGTTCACTACTATAAATGCGACTAATCCATCATTCATCAAATTCGTTTTTTAGTTCAAATTGTTTTAAACTCGATAAAGGACTGTTTTATTTCAGACAGTTCTTTTAACTTTCTTTCCAAAATCACTGCATTCATTTCGTTTTTGATTGCAATTTCATAATACTTATCAAATTCGGGATGATTATTTTGTTTTACAACCGCTAAAAGTTCTGCAAAATATCCCCAAACGTTATTATAGCTTTTTGTTGAAGTATAATCTTCTCTTTTCGGCATCCACTTGAGTTTTACAAAGAATTTGTAAAGTATCTTACTCCACGTTTCTACATCATCATCATAGCAAAAAAACTTGGTCTCAAACAGACTGCCGAAACGCCTGTCCCAAAATTTTACATTGTCAGGCAAATACCATGTATCACGGCTATCGCGGCATATCAATTCTGTTATTATTCTTTCAAGTATTTCGGATGGAAAACCTCCGGTACAACCATAACTTCCGGCAACTGAAGTTTGTGCCGCTTCCTCTTTAAGTTCTTCATAGGCTGTGCGGCTATCAAGCAACAACAAAGCAATTTGGGCACGGTGACCAAAGGCTTTTCCTGCACTCAATATTCTATATTTCTCAATCTCGTTCATAGTTCCTCTGCTCGCCTAACTTTTCCTATAATCCGAATTTTTCCCAGTCCTTAACCGATTCAATAACAGGTATCCAACTATCGATTTCAAATTTTTCCTGTTCATAGGGTTCAGTATATCCATCCACTATTAATATTCCGCTGCATTGGATATGAGCCTTGCTATTCCTTATTTCAAGAATTTTTAATTTGTATGAAACCATCGGTTCGTGTTCATAAATATAAAATGAATCTTCTCTGTCATCGCTTTCTTCTATTGTCATTACAGAAAAGGATTCTCCAATTAATTCTGCTGCTGAGTTTTTGTTTGTACCTATCCAATTTATGCAAATAGAAGGTGCTATTGTTTCGCCCCTAAAATTACCTTTAGCAAATCCGACATCCACTGACCATGATGCAGATTCATCTTCTTTTAAATACATCAGACAGCTCTGTCTTCCGTTCCAGTCATCTTCAAACGTATGATTTTCTCCGATCTTTAGCATTTGTTATCTCCCTTTCACTGATAGTATATGTCATTCAATGCTGATTTATTTGAAAATTCCTTGTAACCATTTCACAATATCATCCGTCGTTTTATCACACGATAATACCAATTGATTACAGACATTTTCAGCTCCTCCTCTCATTTCTCTGAACGATTTGTAAAATACATCTATTCATCCTGCAATCAATTCCGATAATTCAAAATCTGATAAAACGGAATCCGTATATAGTTTTCTCAACAAATTATCATCGAATTTCATAGAGTAATATTCTGTAACAAATTCTCGAAATCTTTCATACGAATCGAAAGCATATCCCAATAGCCAATAACCTCCATCATGTTCATCCGTTTGATTTTGGTGAACTTCCCCATCATACCAAATGAAAAATGTCGTTTCCGCCCTTTCGTCTACTGAAAAAAGATTCATCAATTTCTCGTCAAGCCCTTCGTACATCTTGTCTATAATACTTTGATTCCATTCGTCGGCAGCAAATTGGTTCAGACTGTTTTCATGCGCAAAGCCTTTTACCAACACCACTGTTTCCGTAAAGATTACAGATAACGAATCTCCTGCTCCGTTATCAATAACATATTTGAGATTCGAGTCGAGTTTCTTCTTTCTTACCAATCGCAAGTCGTCTTCCGACGGGTCAGTCAAAGCATTATCCAAAATATATAGCGCCTCCAATCTTGTATGCATATTATCCCAATCCATATGCTTCATATCGTTTCTCTTCCGTATTTCTTTGTTGTATCTCTTTTGTGAAAATAATGCACTGGCAGAACGTTCCGGCTTATCGATTGATAAGTCATTCCTTAAATATCGATAATCAACATTTCCATAACTACATTCCATGCACAATTCTCATTTCATTACATATTTGACACTATTCTATCCTTTTTAAGGTGTTTTTTCTACTGTCAGATTTTCATCGCCCCTCTTAAAAACGATAAGGAAAAATGATACAATAGAATATGAAAGGAAGAGGATTAGTTGATGAAGAAGCTCGGTTGAAAGGATTAAGTATATTGAAACAAATAAGGAAGATAAAAATATGAAGAACCTAAAATTAAGTTTATTGAAAAAATGGGAATTGGATAGTGAGCTTTCGTTTGTGCATGGCTCTGTTTTGTTGCCGGATGGAACTGCTATAATTCTGACTACAGGCGTGAAAAGCGATTGGGATAAATTTTACCTCCTTGCGCTTTCTGTCGATGGCATAAAAAAGATTCCGATTGAATATCCCCCAATGTCAAACAGAGATTATTCTGTCCTTTTCAGATATACAGAAGGGTTCGGACTCATCATTTCGGCAAAAGAAGTGCGGTATTACTCCGGCATTCATTCCTCTCCGGAAATAATTCCGATAAAAAATAAATCATTACTAAGGTATAACATTGTACCGGAGAAGGCTGAACAGAGGTATTTTCAAAATATATCCGACAGCAAGACAATTCCCGTTTGCTTTGAAAATGAATTTTATTGCGGGGATGCAAGATATTTTGCTCTTTTGGAATTTGATGCTGCTGCAAAATCTGCCGAATGGAAATGTTTTTCTACAATAGATAAAAAGGTATTTACACATCAAGATGACAGATGCGGCGAGGCACCTAAAATAGACAGCATTAAAATATCGGATAAAGAAATCTATGCCTTTATTCCGGGCGACAGCCAAACATCGGTTAATAAGTGGGGAATGAATTATTATGCTCTTGCAAGTATTTCCGAAGATGGGAAAGTAATCAAAAAATTTATCGAATCAGATGACTTAAAAAAAGGCGGTAAAAAAGGCGGCATCAACGGATGCTTTACTGATTCTCAATATGTGATAATGACTCCTCTTTTTAAAACCGATGATTGGAAAGGCAAGCAAAAAATTTTTTCACTCAGCACACGTGAATATTCCGATATTACCTTTCCAAGAGGAATGTCCAAACACAGGCTCGAAAACATCTCAGGCGAAATATGCCTTACCTCGTTTTATGATAGAGGACTAAAAGAAATAGCATTATGCAATGTGAATTCATAAATAAAAAAAGGAATGGAATATGAACGGAAAAAATATCGGCCGAACTGTGTCGTGGGTGTACTACAAAGATGAAAAACTCATAGGTGGGTCGGCATTTGATATACAACTCTTTCGGCAGATATTGGAAAACAACGCAAAGTTTTCGAGTCAGGCTCAAGAAATGATAGAGACACAAATTAAAGAACAAAATATTTTTGATTGTATTTCACTCAAAAGCTCAAAATACACCAATCGCTTTTACGAGAATGGCGGCCATAGAGCATTTATACCCGAAAGTATCTGTATGGTTGATTATTGTGAAGATGAAATCTTTGCCGTTGTGAGAATCGGAGAGCGTTGTGAAATTGTTTCTTATGATTATGACATCACAGGCGAGGAGGGACAAGAGTGGTTCAATTTTATAGGAAAGAACAACCCTATTTTTGATAAAAAAATCATTGAGAATATAAAAACGGTTTTAACACAATACGGACAACTGCAAATAAAAATACTTGAAGAAGAAGACAGACGTATTTGGGAGGCAAAAGAAAAACTTGCTTGCCGGAACAAAAGCTTACCTGCCGATACGGAACAAACTTTTTTATCGCTTTGCAAATTACTCGGCATATCTCCGCAAAAAGCCAAGAAAATATACCATACAGCATTAGAGCAAGAAGATATTTGTGTCTCTTTGATAAACGATTTTATAGATTTGAACTATTTGGTAATGTTCGATTGGAAGGCGGAGGTGGGAGATATTGTATACGGTTACAATCTATTAGCAAAAAAAATAAAAGCGAATATGCTTCACTTGGATAAAGATACGGAATTTGAACCGCCGGAAGTTTTCCGTAGACTTGCTTCGATGAGTGACAAGGTATTATATCTTATCGATACAAATAGCGATTGCTATATTTTAGGTTTGTCAGATAAAGAAAATAGAGAAAAAATCATAAGTGCTTATAAACAACTGTTCAGCCTGCTTCAATCTGAAAATACGATTGAAATTGTGAACATGCTGTAATCAATAACCCCGACGCAGAGCGTTGCCAAGGACGGCGGGTATTAAACCCTCCGCACGAATAAAGGAAAGAATGAAACAAGTAATTGCATTTTGTATATTTATATTCATTACTTTTACAGTATCTGCTGATGGAAAGGACAGCTTTATGACTATTTTAAAACAATGTATTATAAGCCCTGATGAAATTGTATCAATGCAGTTTTCCGATAATACGGATACAGCCTTACGAAGAATTAAACATGATGATATAAAAATAATAACTGATATTTTAAATACTGCAAAATATGATGATGAGAGTAATGACGGAAAGATGTTTAAAATGACTGCACCTCATTTAAGAATAGTAATACGATATAGTGATGGCAGTGAAGTAAAAATCCAATTATGGTATGTGCTTATGTATGTTAACAAAACATGGTATAAAATTGACATAAGAGCTATTAAAGAAATATTATATGGTAAGGAGTTATAAAATGAGTATTATAAAAAGCAGGGAATCAAATAAACAGGATAAACAGCCGGCTATGCCGCAACAGAAACTTCATATCAATTTAACTAAAAACGGTTTGTATATTAATGATGAGTTTATTGAAAACCTATCAATAGATATTCTTGCGGAGAAATTCGGTGAATATAGAAAAGTATTGCGTAAGCCGCCTGATGGAACAGTAAGTAAAGATAATTTAGAGGAAATATATATCTGGGATAATATGGGAATAAAAAGTTTTGTTTCCAAAGGACGTATCAGCGAACTAGACATAAGAATATGTGAAGATAAGGAATGGGAGAAAAAAGTAAAATTTTCGTTTTTCGATGTAAATCCCAAGCAGGTGTTTCCCGGCATTTTTACGATAAACGGTAAAACTATTTTGGAAGCTATACCTCAAAAAACATTGAGAGATGCTCATATATTTTTAGAAATGAAAGTGGAAAATTGGAAAATAAATTGCTCATTGTCGAGCAAATTAAACTCGGTTCTGGGCGCAATATCTTTTCAGGAGCGTTTGAGAAAATCAAAAACCGATGAGATAGCCGATTTGGTACGTGCCGAACCTGAACCTATACGGGATATAAGTTTTTGGTATAAACCGCCGAGGGCGTCAAGCGGTAAATGGGCGCTGCCAAAGGCGGAAGGTGAAATGTTAACATTTACAAACTTCAATTTTAAACTTGCTGTTATCCAAGAGCTGATGTACAAACAAGAACTGCTTAAACCGAAATTTGATGTATATGATTTTTGCAATGATTATGCAAAAAAAGAAATAGATCCCGATGATTACTACGATAAAATGATACCTGAAGTAAAAAGCTGGTTTCAGCAATTGGAAATTCCTGCTGAATTGGCCCCAAAGGTAACACAGCTGTTTCTTGATGGCGGAAATGAAATTAATATGCAGCTTATTCCGCAATGGGATGGCGAGGGTAGTTTATTTGATATTAAGTCTATTTCCGATGAAGAGTTGGCACAGTTTCCAAACTTAAAACTTATTGACGGTACTGCTATTTATATTTCCGAAAAAGCAAAGAAAAAACTTATCAAGAAAGGAATTAATATTGCAGAATAAATTTAAGTCATAAAGGATATAGTATGCTTCATTTGGAAAAAGTAAACGGGAAAAACATTTGGGATATTCTGAAACTGCAGGTATCGGAAACACAGAAAAGCTTTGTTGCTGCCAACGATATAAGCATCATTGAAGCCTACATTGCAATCACCACAAATGGTTATGCATTTCCATTCGGGATATATGACAATGAAACACCGGTCGGATTTTTGATGATCGGTTTTGATGTTCATGACTATTGGATTGATGCACCTGAAATAGCAAAAGGGAATTATAATCTTTGGCGTCTGATGATTGATAAAGCGTATCAAAACAATGGATTTGGAAAAGAAGCAGTTAAATTGGCTCTAGATTTTGTTAAGACTTTTCCTTGCGGAAAAGCTGAATATTGTTGGTTGTCTTATGAACCTGAAAATCAGGTTGCGCGTAAACTATATAACTCATTCGGTTTTGTCGAAACAGGAGATATGGATGGGGAAGAACTTATCGCAGTGTTAAAGCTATAATATAAAATAGAAGATAGATTATAAAATGCAGAATATTCTACAAGAATGTTGAAGGCAATTTTGGGGTACTTTTAAAAATCAAACCGAGTATTTTTAAGATATCTGTTGATTAACTAATCATCAACACTTTAAAAAAAGGAGCTGTTTATGCCAAATGCAGTGAATACGAATATATATCAAAATCGTGTAAAAGAAGCAATGCCGCTATTTACACAAGAAAATTATGATGAGAAAGAAGTTATGGAGTTCGTAGGAAGAACAGGGAAATATCGTATCGATATAAACCGATATGTAGGAAGTACAGGTAAATACAATTTGAAAGGAAGCGCATGCTCCTTTTTTAATAATAACATATTATTGAAAACGTGGTATTGTATTGATAATTCTGCTGAGTTTTATCGGCTCATAACACATAAAAACGGTAAAGACTACTTACTTTTTAGGCAGGATTTGTACGGATATAGTGTATTGGATATTGAAACTACGCAAATAATGCACTTTTTTCCGGACTATTCTCTTAATACGGGAGAAACATTTATTTGGACGGATGTATATTATAATCCCATAAACAATATACTGGCTGTATGCGGATGCTATTGGGCTTGTCCTAATAGTGTGCAGCTCTTTACGTTTGATAATCCGATCAGTGAAGTTCCCACGTTTATTGATATAATTTCTTGTCTTGACGGAGATTATGATGTATATGACGAGATAGACTTTATAAAATGGAAAGACGGCGACTTACATATAAGACTAACATTAGTAGAAAACGGAGGCATCGAATCACTTATCATACCACAAGAAAAATATACGGCGTGGCTTTGTGATAAAACTGTCGCCAAGAATTTATAAAAAGGATAATGCTACGGCTAAAGATGTTGATAGGAGGTAAGCTATAAACTATTCCAGCATATATGGCGACAGTGACGAGCGTAATCTGTATTTCGACATGGGCGATAAAATAAAAATAGACTATTGTGAAGGATGTAAGATGGTATTAAACCGTGATGAAGCAATTTTACAAGCGGCAAAGATAGTTAAAATTAAAGCAGTATTATAAAACCGAAATATAAATTATAGATATGTTCAGAGGCAAGAAAATTGAATAAAACATTATTTTTAGGAGCGGCACTTATTGTAATGACAGGCGGCAGTGCCGGTGTAAATGCCGAAAATGCAGACATACTGCTTGCCGGTAAGACTTATAGGGTAAATGGAGTATCGTTTACGATGATAACCATTCCTGCCGTAACGGACGATACCCTCGGATACGGAGAATACGACGTAAACCCTGCACATACGGTTAGCTTACCGGCCTACCGGATCGGCGGTATAGATACCGATATATATACCGCAGTGCTGCCGATCAGGCTCTTTTATACTCCCGATTTTCATGCAGGTAGTCTCGGATTACGCTTGGCATGCAGGTTGTAATTTTTGCATCTTTCGAATCGCTTATCATACTGCAAGAAAAAAATACGGCACGGCTTTGTGTATGGGGGATTATAACGACTGAGCACTCTCTCATTCATTCCAATCACGTGCTATTTCGGTTGAAATCTCAAAACCGGTCATGTCATTGCTTTCATTAAAATGAATATAAGCAAAGTATTCATTCCAAAAGAGATGATCGCTTCCAGTTGACCATTTAATGCCGTAGTGCAGCTGAGTTATGTCTCTCGTATTTCTTGGCGGTACTAACCACAGTTTTTTATCGAATATTTTTTGCAATGTTTCTCGCTGCAATGGAACGAGCAGCTCAACATCATCAAGCCAATAACGAATTGAATTTTCTCTTGCATCGGAGATACAGTATTCGTCAATTTTTAAATGAATGATTTTACAATCCTCTAATACCGTATCTTGCTTTTTATGACCGTAAAAACCGATGCTCCCGATCACAAGGCCATCTTTTACAAGAAGATAATGAGCATAAGGTATAGCAGTATTATTTCTTTGGAATCCTTTTTCAACGAGAATACTCCGATCAACGGGATATTTTTTAAAAGCAGCACCGGAAAGTAGATTCTTATAATCTCTGCCGGAAGGATTAGTCTGTTTTACATAAATATCGAATCCGTCTGCAACTATATCGGCAACAGTTGTATGTGCCATCTTAATCTTTGTGCTGTTAATCGTAAAAACCGGAGCCTTCACCGGAACACTGATTATGATATATACCATAAATATATAAAGTGAAAATATTGCGATCGCCACAAATATAAAAATGCTTCTTCCGGTACGCTTTCGTGCGTTAAAGAGAGCCATAACCGGAGGCAAAATGATATATGTTGCCAAATTGGAGAATCCTGAACCGCCCTTTTTTATCACCTGTAAGGCAAATAATACCGCCCCAAGTATCGAAGAGGCATATACTAAAAACTCACTGAGCTCCATTTTTGTAGTATCGGTCTGTTCGTTTACTGCTTCTTCCATCAATGATTTTCCACCGGAAACAGTCCGTTTCATATAAATATACATTCCAAAGATAATTGTTAAAAAAATCAGTCCTGAAACGGAAAGCAGCAAAATAAAAATTAATCTCCCCAATCTATCGTCTCCTCATCTATATTATAGAAATATCTGACTATGCGTTTTATATTTATTGAGCTTTTTCACTCAGTATTCAAAAATCAAATTCATGTATTTTGTCATATCTCCTATAAAATCATCAAAGCTTGCCAAATCGATGAGCTCTTCATGCTCCATATCATAGCTTGCAATCTTTTTTGTTTTAGGATTCCATACAATATAAATATCATTGTAATCTCCGAGAGAGCGGGAGAGTCTTAATAATTTTTGTCTGCCGAATTTAAACGGAATAGTATCAATCAGTTTGAAGAAGTCAATATATCCAAAGTCGGAATCCGCTAAATCAAAGTGTAGGTTTTCACCGGTTAAAAATTCAATTATTGTTTTTGGCAATTTATACGGTTTTAATTCATCTAATTTATTTTGTGTTTGATGAAACTCGGACGGCTCTAATGATTTAAAATATTCCGCCATTTCCTCATCGCCTTTTTCCAAGGCTATGCTATATGGACGCATGCCGTCTTTTTCGGCAATCGTAACGTCCGCTCCATGCTTTACTAAAAATGTACACATTTCCAAATCAACATATCTTACAGCTACACACAATGGAGTCGGTTGATTGGAATATAACATGTCGGACTTATTGTAATTAATATCTGCTCCATGTTCAATTAGAAATTCTAAAACTTTATAATTACGGTCAGAAACCGCGTGGCGCAAGAGCTGTCCGCCGTATTTTGCTGCGGTATGCCCAAGTTCTTGTATAATCAAAAAATTGTCAAAGCGTTCACCATAGTACGCTTCTAAAAAAGCTTCCGAACCTACGTTGTTTGTTACATCTATCTTTGCTCCATGGGAAACAAGATACCTTATCACCTCTTCATTACAATATCTCACTGCGAGAAGAAAACTTGGATGCTCCTTTGCATTAAGGCTTGCTCCTTTTTCCGTCAGCCATTTTATAGATTGAAACTTTTCCATTATCAATGCAAAATCCAAAGGAGAGAGATCGGTGTATTTGCCTACTCTGATTTCTTTATTAAGCTTCCATCCCTTTATTAGATGTTCTTCCAATGCAGAAATATTTTCATTTAGTACATCATTTAAAATTTGCGGTATAGATTCAAATCTTCCGATGTTTCCGATTGTTATCATAACTAACTCCTTGTTTACCTATTTCTCGAAGTGCTAAGCACCTCTCTTTTAATCTTTAAATAATTCATGTATTTTTTCGGTACATTAAATTTATAAGTATCATCTTCATTATCACATTTTGTCAAATTATTATTTATGTTGTTAATTCTCCGATATAGTGCATTATCATTTTCTTCGTTATTTCTTTTCTTCGATAAAATTAATTACGTCTAACCAACCGTCATCTTTTGCATCATAAGCCCAGCGTTTATTCGTCAAGGATTCAAGAGCATCAATGCTTTTATGTAAAGCCTCGGACATTTCTTTTCTCTTATCTGCAGGAATCGAATTTAAATATGTATCGCTTATTTTGAATCTGACATTTTGGAGAAAACTGACCGTATCTACATAGGTACTCGAATCTTCAAAAACTGTATTTTCAGGGAAACATTTTATTACGGTTTCAAAGGCCGCTTTCATATCGGATAATTTTAATGCTGCCAATGTGTCGGGAACATACCGGATAAGCTGCGGATAATTACAGATAAATTCCCACCAACCGTCACCCTTCCAATTTCCTATGATGTTAACGGCAATATGAAAAAGAAATAAGTCTTCATCGGTTTGATTTTTAATTTCTTCTATTTCTCCGATTTCCCATAGTTTATCCGACACTTCCGCAAAGAATCTTTCATTAAATTTTTTTTGATTTTTAATTAATTCTTTCAGTGTCAGCATTTTATTTCTCCTATTTTAATATTTCGAAACATCACATCCGAGTTTCTTTAAATTGTTCATTTGTTTTTGTTGATGTTCTGGCGTGCCGGTGCCGATTAGAACGTTGCTGTAAATTTCACTTGTAGGCCAATCATCGTAATAATTATTGAGGAACTGAGGGACTTTTTCATACATAGGTTGAATGATTGAAACAAATCCCTGTTTAAGGCATTGAACATATGTTTCTTCATCAAGTATTTCAGTATGGCCGTATTTGTCAAATGAAGTTCGGCGGTTGAGGGCTCCTTCAATGTCCCAAGGTGTAAATACAACTAAATGCAGAGGATGGCTCCAGCGTTCAACATCCGTTTTATCGGGCGAAGGAAAAAGTTTTCTCCAAATGCCTCTTTTTACTGCATAACTACCGGTAGAAATATACAGGCGATACGGTGTATTTTCAAATGCTTCTTCGGATATTTCACCGAAAACAGGTTCGAATACTCCATACAAATCACAATTTAAAAGGCGGGCATAATAGGATTTTTCGCCTGCATCTATTTCGTAAATTGCGCCAAGTTCGTATCGTGCCATTTTATGCCTTCCTTAAAATGCAACAGTTGAACAAAGTATCAACTTTGGAAACTGTTGCATTCGTACGCGATAGCGCATATACAATCTGCGATGTTTGCGATAAGCAAACTCGACGTGTTTTTCAGCGGCGCTATTTGCAGCGCTGAAAATAAACGTTCTTTTAAAGTATTTGTTTCTTTTGCCATGTAAAAGCCCTTCACCAATTAAATATTGTTTATATTATATCATTTTTAAGCTGGTTTTTCTATAACAAGACTAGCTGTTCTTATACTCTTTAAACGATGGAAAAACACCGTAAAATCATGTATAATTTGATAAACTAAAAACGGATATGACTTATATTCGGATTAGGGGAGAGAAAATAAATGACCACTAAAAAATTTGCTCAGTATATGGAAAAACAATGCAAAGGAATAAATAATTTTTCACTGGAAGCCATTTTTGAAGAGTATATTGTACTTGTGTCAGGGAAACGAATCGGAGTGCTGTATCAGGAAAAGTTTTATGTCCTTTATGCACCAACTTTTGAAAAAACAGAAAATATACAGCCTTGTTTTAAACCGGTAAATTTATTTAATTGGAAGTATTATCAATTTATTGAAGTTACAAATCTTGAAGATAAGGAGAATCTTGAAAAAATCATACATTATGTCTATTATGAATTATATTTTCTAAAAGAAGTTGTCCTTGATATAGGATTTTTATTTCAAAGTTATAGAGGTTATCCCGAAACTATTTATACTCTATATGAAGAAAATATTACATTCCTTAATTTTGCCTATGAAAAAAAGCTGATAAAGGAAAATCCTGTAGACAGAGAAGGCAGAATTGTAAAACTTTTATATACGAATCTCGATTTAACCGAAACCGGACAGAAAATTTTATATGACTTATATAATAAATGGCTGACCTATACGGATAAAAATGATGCCGATTCTTTAAAAAGAGCACGGAATATAAAACAATTGGAGAAGTATTATCAAAAACTGGTTGGATAAAAATAGATAGATGGACACGAGAATGGATAACCCAAATTTTAATATTCAAGAATGGGTAAATTTGAATTCTTATACCGACAGTAAAGGCTGGAAAGGATATTGCAGAAGAAATAAGCCTTTTACTATTTTTCGCGCAAATAAAATAGTCGGTTATTTTATGCATTTTTTTAAAAAACATACAAATAATATAATCATAGTTTCTAATATTTTCAAAGTAAAAGAATATAATCTAAATAAGAGCAATATAAACAATTACATAAAATACATAGAAAAGTATCTGATTGATTTTGGATATATAAAAACAATTAGCGCTTCTATTTACGATAATGATAATTGTTTATCTTTGGGATTCAAAAAATTTCTCACTACGGATTATGATGTTATATCTATGTTCTCTTTGTTAATGATGATGGATGAAGGAATTGACGGGCATTGTTTTTTTGTTTTTGATGAATTAGGACTTATTGCTTATCCTCATGATGATACAGGTTTTGGATTTATACGCATCAAAAATACGAAAGTTCACTATGAGGATTTGTTTCTTAAAAATGTATCTCAATTTTCAGATTTTACGAGCGTTTGGTAATAAAAAAGCCTTGCAAATCGGCTGTCAGATTTTTAAGCAAGGATTAAAGATAAAGAAATTATTTTCGATTATCCGCGTCAATTTATTAATGTTGATAGTAAAGATATGAAGCTGAGATTTGATCATTTTTATACTAATGAAGAAGGGAACTTCTTAAGTACCTTTTCTATTATGTGTTACAACAGAAGCTCCCCACGTATTTCTTACTTACAGCGACAGCTGTTCAAGATATTTCATAATGTTTAATACGGCGTTCCGGTTCTTTGCACTGCTGTCGATAACCTCTCCGATGATCGTTTTTATTTGTTTTGTGCCGTCATTGACGATATTCATCGTACTGTCGATATTTTGAGAAATTTCAACAAGCCTTGTCATTTCTTTACCAACTTCCGTATTACCTGAGCGTATTTGTAAAGAACTTTGCTTAACCTTTGCCGTTATGACATTGATTTCTTTGACAGCTTCGAGCACTTGTGCATTACCGTCATTTTGTTTCGTCACCGATTCCATAATAGTATTACTACCGCTATTAACCGTCGAGAGTTGCCGCATAATTTCTGCAAACTGAATAGCAGTTTCTTCCGCAACCGAATTCAATGCTTCAATTTTTTCTTTCAGTGTTTTCAACACTGTCGTAATGGTCTTGCCTTGCGTGCTTGATTCTTCTGCAAGTTTCCTAATTTCATCAGCGACAACCGCGAACCCCTTGCCGATATCCCCTGCATGAGCTGCCTCGATTGCGGCATTCATTGCAAGCAAGTTGGTTTGACTTGCAATATGTTGAATGACATTGCTCGCTTCCAGCAAGCCTTCAGATTCTTCACTGATGTTTTTTACAATGGTATGAGCATTCGATACTGCGGTATTACCGGCATCGGCAGCACTATTTAAAAGTTTAATCGAATCAACGGTATTTTCTATCGTGTGAGTAACCGATTGAATATCGGCAACCATCCGTTCAATAACGAAAACAGCTTGGCCGATAGAAGTCGATTGTGTTTCAATACTATTATCAAGGTCTTCGATATTCTCTATAGCTTGATGGATGTTTTCCTGCATTTCTAAAACACCACTCGACTGCTCTTTAATATGATCCCGCACAAAAGATACACTCTCGCCAATCTTCTCAGCAGCCGTAGAAGTTATCTTCATATTGGAAGACAACGCCTCTGCCGTATGAGTTGAAACGGTAACACTTTCATTCAGTTCTGTTAAGAAGTTTTTATTAAATGTAAGTAATTTATTAAAGTCTAATAATAACAGAGCTATATCATCCCGTGTCCATGCACTAAGCATTTCTTGCCGATAATCTCCGTTTGCTAATTTTCTAATAATTTGCTGTATCAACGCTATTCTTCTTTCAAATGAACGTATGATGGCCAATAAATTAAATACTGAAAAAACTAAACCATATATAAAAAGCGGTAAAACTGCTGTAATCAGCTTGGTATGGGTATCATGTTGCTGGTACCGTACAATCGGTGCAAGCACTAAAAGAACAACTGCAAAAATACAGGTAACGGACATAAACGCCACGCGCTTTAACATAGAAAGAGAGAGCGTACCTTCTTCGATTGGAACGAATGATGCCCATTTTTCAAAACTTCTAATCGTACTTGAAGCAAACAAACTTCCGATTAAAAAAATATTTCCAATCGTACTAAAGACTGCGGATAAGAAGATGCCGACATTTCCTATCAACCCCATTTCTATAGAAATAAAAAAAGGAATGGTAAAGGCTATTACAAGCGGGATAATCATAACAAGTCTTTCATATAGTACGATATACTTTTTTGCTTTGTCCGGATTCCGTTTCCAGTCTATGATTGCAGGAATCATAATTTTGTAACGTATGATAGGATTGATCGCTGCCAACAGGATGCCGATAATAAAAGCTTTTGTTCTGACAACCTCGCTTAAACTACCGGTACTCCCAACGAAAGGTGAGGTAACAAAATTCGCCGCTATCCATCCGAGATTTGTACATAAATCAAAAATAAGAATGCTTTTAGGAGGATTTTGATATTCCTGCATTGCTGTTGTTTCTGCCATAATATTCTCCTTTCTGTGTATATGGTACAACTTTTTTATATGGTGGAAACGGGAATGTCCCAAAAGTTTCTGTCTTTCGGGACATCCTCAACAAACTTAAAATTAAATTTTTATTTATCAATGACTTAATTTTAAGTATTGCAGCTAAAGATATTACTCGTCTTGTTCTTCGATAAATGCCTTGGCAGCGGCAACTACTTCATCGGCAATTTTACCGGATATCGGATCGTAATGATCAAACGACATTTCGAAAGAGCCGGTACCGCTGGTCATTGAGCGCAGATCGATAGCGTAGCGGAGCAATTCTTTGTGCGGTACCTGCGCGCGAATTTCTTCAATACCGTTTGCAAGTTGAGACTGTCCGAGAATGCGACCGCGGCGTGAAGAAAGATCGCTCATAATATCGCCGAGGTAGGCCGTTTCCACATAGACCGTTAAATTCATAATCGGTTCCAGAAGGATAGGACCTGCATTACGCATTGCATTTTTGAATGCGTTTCGGGCGGCGATCTTAAAGGCCATTTCGGAAGAGTCTACCGGATGCTCTTTACCGTCCAACACCGTCGTACCGACATCGACAACGGGATAGCCCGCCATGACACCGTTCTCCATTGCTTCTTTTACGCCCTTTTCAACACCGGGAATGTAGCCCTTGGAAATCGCACCGCCGAATACCGCATTGGTAAAGCTGTATTTTGCGCCGCGCTCCAGCGGTTCAATCGCCAGTACGACTCGTCCGAACTGTCCGTGTCCGCCCGACTGTTTTTTATGCGTATACTCTGCTTGCGCTTTTTGCCGAATGGTTTCGCGGTAGGCTATGCGGGGAATAGAAGTTTGCACTTCAATCTTTGTCTGCTTTTTAATGCGGTCAAGCACGATAGAGGTATGCAAGTCTCCCATGCCGGAGAATACATTCTGCTTTGTTTCGGGGTTGTAGACAAAAGAAAGCGTCATGTCCTCCTCGCAGGCGCGGAGCAGCTGCTCGCCGAGTTTGTCGTCGTTTTTCTTATCGAGGGCGGCAACTGCAAGCGAATAGATAGGATCGGGATTGCGCAGTTTTACAAACGGCGGGCAATCTTGAGAGGCGGCAAGTGTATCGTTGGTTTTTGCTGCCGCAAGTTTAACCGCGACGCCGACATCTCCGGCTACAAGTTCTTTTACTTCGGTCAGTTTCTTTCCCGCAGCGCGGTATAACTTACCGACGCGTTCTTTCTTTTGTTCATTGATGTTATATACTTCTGCATCCGATACGAGCGTACCGGTAATAACTTTGATGTACGAAAGCCGCCCGGAAAACTGATCATTTGCGGTTTTAACGATAAAGCCGGAGAATGCAGGCTCCTGATCGATTTTGATTGTACACTCTTCTTCACCCTTTACCGCACGTTCCAAACAGCCTACAGGAGAAGGCAAAATCTCGGTGATAAAGCGTAAAAGAGCCGTTAACCCGAGTCCTGTTTGCGCGGCTCCGGCAAAGATCGGCACAATTCTATTGTTCTTCATCGCGAGCGTGAGCCCCTTGGCAATTTCATCGCTGCTGAGTTCGCCTTCGTCGATAAATTTTACCAATAAATCTTCGTCGCCTTCCGCTGCAGCCCCTGCGAGTACCTCGCGCATTTCTTCATATTGTTTTTTTGCCGAATCGGGAATAGGTATTTCCTTTTCTTTACCGTTTGAATCTGTTTGATATGCCGTACCGTGGAGTACGTCAACAATACCGGTAAACTCGGCGCCTTTTCCTATCGGGAAGGTAACCGCAAAGACATCCGCCTTGAACTGTGTTTTTACATCCTGCATTGCGTGATTAAAGTCAGCACGGTCTTCATCCATCTTATTAACAAAAACCAAACGGGGTTTATTCCGGCGGTCAAGGTCTCTCCAATATTTAATGGTTTCAATCTGTACTCCCGATTTTGCATCGAGTACCATCAATCCCGTTTCCGCCGACCGGAAAGCCGCGATAACTTCGCCCATAAAGTCCGAAGAGCCGGGAGTATCCCAGAAATTGATTACCGTATCGTTCCAATTTGTTGACACTAATGCCGAATATATCGAAATTTTCCGCTCTATTTCTTCGGGTGTATAGTCGCTGACCGTTTTACCGCCTGCAACCGATTCTGCCCGTGCAATTGTACCCGTTACTGCCGCAAGATTTTCAATAAGTGTTGTTTTGCCGGACTGTCCGTGCCCTGCAATCGCAATCGTTCTTATGTTCTCTGTTCCAATTCCCATCACGAAGCTCCTCATACGATGTTAAAATTATCTATACTATATATTGTAAGGGCTAGTGATAGGAGTTGTCAAGGAAATAATCGAGAACTTCAAAGTTAAACGCATCAGGCCGTTTTTTTAACATCCCTGCGGAAAAATTGAAACTATTCGACCAGAACTGTCAAGGATGGCAGTAGTTCCATACAGCAGCGATGTTTTGTGCGTGCACAAAACTCGCCTTCAACTGTTGTACACGGATGTACAACAGTTGAAGATGGTTCAAATGGTCTCATCGTTTCAATTTTTCCGCAGTTTTTATCTACTCTGCCTGATGCGTTTACCCATCTGCCAAAAAAAGATGTACGAAATTTTATTTCCTTAAAATGCAACAATTGAACAAAATATGAATTTTGGAAACTGTTGCATTCGTGCGCGAAAAGCGCACACATCAATGCGCAAGTTTTCGAAAGAAAACTTGACGGTTAAGGTGAGCGGCATCATTGTAGACGCTCACCTTATACCTATGAAATTTCGTACAGGAGGAAGACAACCGCTTAAAATACTTGTACTGCGGTTGTCCTACGAGAGCTTACACACGGCTTTTAAAGTCTAGGCCGAGTAGGTAGGTTTCGAAGCTGCTGCGGCGGCATGCTTCGGGCTTAAAGGCGCGGGCGGTTTTAAATAGCTTTCGCATCTGCTGTAGGTACTGCTGTTCGCTGCCGCCTTGAAAGATTTTAACGACAAAGCTGCCGTGAGCTTCAAGTTGTGTTTCGGCATAGTAAAGCGCCATATCGACAAGGGCGGCGGAGCGAGCGGTATCGACGGTTTTATTGCCAGTGGTGGCGGGCGCCGCGTCGCAGATAACGGAACGGTAGGGGCCGCAGTTTTTTACCGCAGCCGCCATAGCAGCCGCGGTCAGATCTCCTTGGAAAAACGAAAGCCGCGGATCCCGTATCGATTCCGAAAGGGGCTGCAAATCCACTGCACAGACGCGCCCTTCCGGAGAAAGAAACCTGAGCAAAAATGTTGTCCAGCTCCCCGGAGCGGCGCCAAGGTCAAGCACGCTGTCATTTTTCCCGAATAGATTAAATTTTTTTTGCATTTCTTCTAATTTATAGACCGACCGCGCAGGATAACCTTCCGCAAAAGCCTTCCGCGACCAATAGTCCGGTTCCCGATACTGATTTCCCATCTGTTCCTTTTTTTACCCCAAAAGAGTAGTTCTCTATCAATAAAATATAAGATATAATAGTAGTATGAATGATGAATTTAAGCAACGGCTTGAAAAGATTGAAGGCGCACTGCGCACTGCATTTTTACCCGATGTACCGGAGACCGCTGCAGAACAAAGTCCTATAGCACTTTTATCCGCTCCGTGCGCCTCGTTGGTGTCCGGCGGCGGAAAACGTTGGAGACCGCTGCTTGCGGTTCTTGCCTATCAGCTTGCAGGGGGCAGCGGTGATGACATTTACACACTTACGCCGCTCATAGAAGGAATCCACACAGCAAGTCTTATCCATGATGATATAGAAGACAATTCCGAACTGCGCCGCGGACAACCTGCCGCACACGTGGCCTACGGACTCGATTCGGCGCTCAATTCAGGCAGCTGGCTTTACTTTCGGGCATTGCAATCGCTCGAAGACTATCAGGCTCCTGCCGGCATAAAGCTCGATTTATATGCCGCGGCGCTTACGCATATCCGTTCCTTGCATGAGGGGCAGGCACTCGATATCCACTGGCATCGGACTGCCGGCTTTTTTCCCTCACGGCAGGATTATGAGCTGATGATCAGTTTAAAGACCGGGGCGCTCGCTGCGCTTGCAGCCTATACCGGTATGCGTGCTGCGGGAAAAGAACATGAAGAAAGCAATGTTTTTGCATCGCTTTTTGCAGGAGCCGGAATCGGTTTCCAGATACTCGATGATGTAAAAAATATCAGCACGGGAAATGCCGGAAAAAAACGCGGCGACGATATTGTGGAAGGGAAAAAGAGTTTACCTGTAATCCTGCATATCGAAAAACATCCGGAAGATGCTGCGGCGCTTACCGCTTATTTTGAACAAGCGCGGCAAGAGGGCATTGATTCCCCTGCGGTAGAAAAAGCGATAGCATTGCTGGGCTCAAGCGGTTCGATTACCGAAGCAGAAAAGCAAGGAAAAAAAAGATCGATTCCGTACTGGATCAGCTTGATGCACGGTACGGTAGCACGGTAAAAAAGATATTCGAATCGCTCTTTAACCTTATGCAGGGGCGGAGAACCTTTTAAAAATCGACAACTGCTTGAAGACTATAGGGCACCTCTATTCCGAAGGATGCGAAGCAAAGATAACCGAGGTTTTAGAGGTGTCCTATACTTTCCGCATACTGTCCAAGGGTTTTTCTTTACCTGCATATACGGCAGGCAGCAGGCAGACAATCACCGACAGAATGAGCGTTCCGGCAGCAATTATATACAGTTCAGCCGCATTTAAGGAAATGGGAATATATTCCAAATAGTATTCGGGCGCTAAGAGACGGATAGTTTCGGGGCTGCCCGTTTTTCCCAGCATATAATAGAGTGCGCTCTGTCCCGCATTGATTACATGTTCAAAAGCAACAAACAATTCGTTGATGTGTAAGGCCGCAAGGATACCGCCGGTTAAGCCGATACAGAGCCCTGCCGCTCCCGTAAAGAGACCTGCAATTAAAAACGACAGGGTAATAAAAAACGGATGCGCGCCGGTCGCTTTAAGAATTGCAATTTCCTTCCGCCGCTCCATGATGAGCATCACCATTGCCGACGAAACATTGACCGAGGCAGCAAGAAGAATCAAAAACATGATGAACATCAAAAGATTCTTTGAAGTCTGAAATGAATAAAATTGAGAGCGGTTTAGATCCTGCCACGTATATACCGAAAATCCCGCCGGCAACAGTTGCTGAATGGTATCTTTTGCGTCCATAAGCAAAGTATCATTAAAAGGATCTGCAATGCTGACCGTAAGAGCGCTCAACGAGGACTGAGGCGACAACACTGCATCGGCAGATGCCAATGGGATAAAAATCCATAATGCATCCAATTCCTGATAACCGGAGGAAAGAATACCGCCAACCTTAAAACGGGTGAGCTTCGGTTTTGTCTGATTACCTGAATACTGCGGAAGTAGCGTGAGCAGCGAGCAACTGTCCCCGACTTTAAGACCGGTTTGCTCCGCAATCTTTTTGCCGAGCAAGATAGAACGGGTACCGTCGAACTCAAGACTGCCGTCTACCACCGTTAACAGGTTCCGTGCAGCGGGATTTTCAGTAAAATAGCCCGCATCTATCGCCCGTATTGTGCCTCCGCTACGGCCGGTCTTGCCGATAAGTAAACCGGTACCTTCCTGCTGCCGCCGAGAACCGGTGAGCACCGGATGTGCGTTCATGCGGATTGAATCAAAAACCTCTTGAGCGCTCTGCTTCCGGTCATCGGCGGTTTGTGCGCTGCGGGGTGCAGGACGCAGATCGAGTACCTGCAAATGCCCGCTGCCGAGTTCAATCATGCGGGAGGTAATACCCTTGATCATCCCGTCTGACACCACAAGCACGATAACCAAGGGGATAATACTGATACCGATTCCCCAGACAGCGCCGATTAAACTCTTCCGCGCGTTTGAAACTGCCTTTCCCGCATTCAGCCCCAGATACCGCAGCGCCAGCTTCCATGCCAATAAAAAGTTCATAAGAGCTGCAGCTTCCCTTGCTCAAGCCGGTAGCACAGGTCAGTGTCGACGGCAATCCCTTGATCATGCGTTACGATGATAAGCGTTTTACGGTGCTTATCCGCTATTGAAAAGAGCAGTTCCTGTACCCCGCGCGCATTTGCAGGATCGAGATTGCCGGTCGGCTCATCGGCTAAAATGAGCGAAGGGTCATTGATAAGCGCACGGGCAACGGCTGCCCGCTGCCGCTCTCCCCCCGACAGCTGAGCGGGAAAGTGATTGAGCCGCATTTCCAACTTGACATCCTGCAAAAGGGCAGCCGCCTTCTCTTTTACCTCTTTTTTCGGCATACCTGCGATAAGTGCGGGCAGCATCACATTTTCGATGGCGGTAAAATCTTTGAGCAAGTAATGAAACTGAAAGATAAAGCCGAGGTAAAAGCGGCGGTAGTCCGTCAATCCGCTTTCATTGAGCCGGTGCAGTTCATATCCGCCCGCAATAATCTCTCCCGAATCAGCCTGTTCCAAGCCGCCGACAATATTCAAAAAAGTGCTTTTTCCGCAACCGGACTCCCCTACTACGGCGATTTTTGCCGGTTGTTCGATTATCAGGTCTAAGTTATGTAAAATACGGATTGAGTCAGCCTCAGACTGAAAAGTTTTTGAAACGTTTGTCAGCGCTAAAATCGGTTTATTCATAGCGCAGCACCTCCGCAGGTTTAAGGGTTAGAATTTTTCGAGCTGCAATTGAAGCGGCAAAACTCGCAGAAAAGACGCCGAATAAGAATACTAAAAAAACTTCGCTGAAGAAAATACGCACGGGTACCGAATCGATGTAAAAGTATTGAGGACTGAAAATACTAAAGCCCGTAAAAAATGTGTGCTCCAACAAAATATTTGCCGCTTCAATGACGGCATTTACCAAATATTCAGCCAATAAAAAGACCCGATTGATGTCCGCGGAAAGCAGCAGTCCTAAAAGCAAGCCGATGGAAGCGCCCAAAAGCCCGATCGTAAAACCGTTAGCGATAAAGAGGGCTTGGATATGTTCTTTTTTAGCACCCAACGAAGCAAGTACCGAAATTTCTTCCCGCCGTTCATAGATGGAACGGCGCATTCCGTTGTAAATATTCACCGTAACCACCACAAAGATCAAAAAAACGAGCATAAACATCGTATTTTTTTCGATACGCAAGGCTCCGAAAAACGCTTGATTATAGGTGCGCCATGATTCTGCCTTCAATTCGGGCACGGCGGCAGAAATGCGGGCGATATATATCCCGTCAGCCTCCGAATTTTGAAGCTTTACTGCGGCTGACAGCTCCTGCTGAGTGCCGCACAGCAACGCGCCGGTCTCCGTTGACATAAAAGCAAAGCCTGCATCGATTGCATAATAGCCGGTCTTCATTAAACCGGCGACCGTGCATTCAGCATCCTCCGGAAAAATATCGGTATCCGCGGTGCCCGAAAGCGCGAGGAGCGAAATCTTATCTCCGGCAGAAACCGAAAGCATACGGGCAAGCTCGTATCCGAGCACAACGGAATGCGGCGCACTAAGGTTAAAGTCACCTTCCATCATTGTTACAGCGCCGGCAAAGCCGCGGTCATCGCTTAATATCGTTTCAGGTACGGCGCGGAGTATTGCCGGCTGCTGCCTGCCGTAGTTGCCCTGCATTATTGTTTGCGTCTCTGAAAATACATAAAAGGATTGGAACCCGCCTACGGCCTTCGCCTGTTCCAGAGCCGCTTCGGATCCGTACAACTGTACGTGCGCCGAGCTTACCTGCAAAATGGTATCGATAAAGCTGCGCTGAAAACCATTCATCACAGCAAGGATAACAATCAAGACCGTAACCCCGAAGGCAATCCCCAGTACGGAAAGGATTCCGGTAATCGCCGAACGCCCCTTGGTATCTGCGGCATTAAACCGCCGCAATACGAACAAAATCCATGCAAGATCAGTACGCTTCACGGTTCCTCTCCTACATATACTTCTTTATCATCAATATACAGGTGTATAATATGGGGAGTATTGTCCAACTCGATAAAGGCGGTTTTCTTTCCGTTCCGATATTTGGTTTGGGAAATAGCCTTATCCCCGTCAAACTCCCATACCGATTTGTCGATATTTTTCCTCGCGGTGATCGTCTGTTCAATCAGCTTACCGCCGCCGTTATAGATATTTTCCGTCTTTGATGTTAATGTTTTTTGTTCGTATTGCTCGATACTCAGCTCCCGTCCGTCATCATCATAGCAAAATATTTCCGAACTATCTGTGCGGAGTATCTTCTTTTTTGTAGGATGGCGGGTACGACCTTTATATGCCCACTCCGTTTTTTCAACTGCCGTACCGTCATTATAAAGCACTGCGAAGGAGGAGCGTCCCTGCCGGTCAAAACTTTCGTAATACCATTTATTACCGTCTGCAACGGTTAATCCTTTGCTATGAATTGAGGCGAAAGTCAAATCGGCCTGCTTATCGTTTTCGGCTTCTTTCCTATCAGCGCCTGCCGTTGAGGAAGCCGCTTCGCCGCTTTCAGTCTCTTTTCCGTCCGTGCCTATTGCCGGCGAGACGGAGCCGCTATCCTTTACGGCCTCAGTAGAAACCTTTTCTGTTTGGGGAGTATCTGCCGGCACTGTGTCTGCCGGAACATCCGAAGCAATATCTACCGGAATCTCCGGTGTTGTACCGGCCGGAACATCCGTTGATTCAATTCCGTCAGCAGCACCGAACGGCGATTGGCAAAGTACAACCGCTAAAATGAAAAAACAGAAAGCAACCCGTTTCATACCGGCATACCGATAAATTCGCGTAGATAGGTATCGGCATTGAAGGGCGCAAAGTCCCCGTATTTTTCGCCGGTACCGGTAAAAATGACCGGTAGATTCAGCTGCCGTCCCACACTGAGCGCGATACCGCCTTTTGCCGTTGAATCATATTTTGTCAGAATGACCGCATCGACTCCGACCGCCTCGTGGAAAACCTCTGCCTGCCTAAAGCCGCTCTGCCCTGCCGTTACATCCAGCACGAGTATTTTCTTGTAACACCCCTCATCGGTTTTCGATTCGGCGATCCTATTGATTTTTTGCAGTTCCCGCACGAGGTTTTCCTTATTATGGAGCCGCCCGGCGGTATCGGCAATAACGAGACCGCCTCCCTGTGCCCGCACTGCCTGTGCAGCATCAAAGATAACCGCTCCCGGATCCCCGCCGTACTGATGCGCAATAACCCGCACATCGAGCTGTTTTCCGTGATATTCAAGCTGCTCTATCGCGGCTGCCCTAAAGGTATCCGCAGCGGCAAGTATAATCGGCGATTCAAAGCGGGATTTAAAATACTGAGTAAGCTTAGCCGCAGTTGTCGTCTTCCCCACGCCGTTTACCCCCAGCAGCAAATACACGGAGGTTTTATCTTTTTCCGGCGTAAAAGAAGCAACCGGCAAAAAGGGAAGTAAAATATCATATAAAATCTGCAATACCTGTTCTTGTTGTTCAACCTTCCGTTTTTTACATTCCGCACGAAGTAGGTCTTCAATCTCGAATGCAAATTGAGCGCCGATATCGCCTTCTACCAATGTATCGGTGACGCTTTCAAAAAAAGAATCATCCAATCGGGAATGAATGCCGAACAGTTTCTTTAAACCTTCGGAAAAACTTCTTTTAGCCATATTTTTCTCCAGTATATCCGATATTTCTGTTGGGAACTTCCAAAAACCGAAATTTTTTAGAGGTTCGCCTTAAACCTGCTATAACTTACGAGCCTCTTTTGGAATACTCTGATCGGCAGCATATAGATACAGCCCAAGCTGTACCACATAGTTAATACCTAAACCGATTGTTATTCCCTGCATCACCGCAGAACTGATAAACAGTGCACGATATTTACTCTGCACTGCCGCATCACTCCCCAAACGGGAATCCGCGGCGGCTGAAGCCATATCTGCAGTAAGTCCCTGTAAAATCATAAAGATAGGGAGCGACACATAAAAGGCGCCGAGCGACCAGTACAGAACATTCCGCCGCCGGTCAATCAAGGTCTTGGTCTTTTCTTTATTGAGCATCGCTTGCAACTGATAGGTTGTCTGCCCTGGCTGCATAAAATCATGAGGTCGAAGTACAATGTAGGTTTTTACATCTTTATATGAAAAACTGATAGCTGTATTTTTACCTGCCGGAACATCGGTCTGAAACGGCGTACCGGCAAAATACTGCGTATGCAAAAAGACATCCGCATCGGGTTTTATAAACTGAAACCCGACGGAAATAAGGTTTTCTTTTTTTAATTTTATGTTCAGCAAATAATTTTGCCCTGCTTGAACCTCGATAGTCTTACCGGCTGAATCGTAACCGGCAGCAAGCACTTCAAGCCGATGACTGCCTTCATACATATAAAGAGACTTTTTTCCTGCTTCGAGCGGTTCGCTGTCCACATACACTTCCGCATCTTCCGGTTCGACTGTCAGCAAAACCTTTGCAGGCTGAGAATTTTTTACCGCCGTCATAATTTGCGCCGCTAATGAACGGGCAATTGTTTCGATTGATTGATACGGTCCCGCTTCGCTGAACCGGTAATCGGGCATACCCGGCAAACCGGTTGTCAATACAACAGACACATACATATACCCCGACAAATCCTGTATCGACCCGTCAATAACTGCGGAGATATTTTCGCTCTTCAACGCTTGCGAAATATTCGTATATTCGGGGAGCTCAAATACCTGTTGACCATCCTTCCATATCATAACAGGGAGTGTTTCCGCGGTAAAAGAAGTATCATTCAGTAATTTGTCGATTTTCTCTTGAGCTTTTTGAATATCCGCTTCCTTTGCGGTTATTTTCTTGTTGAACGCAGCGGTCTGCTTCAGCTTCTCTTTTTCGGACATTACCGCAAGATACAGCGAATCACGTTCTGCAATTAATGATGCCCGTTCGCGGATAAGTGCAAGTTTTTTCGCAGCATAATCTATGAGCTGCCGCGCTCTTTTTTCTTCGGGGGTTACAAGTCTGCTTGCAGGTACAGCGCAAAAAAGGTTGAGCATGGCGGGTAATGCGGTCGAGTACGATGCATATAATTCAGGCACATCGGTAAGTGTAAACTTTGATGCCGTAATTGACCATGTAGGAATCTCACCTTTTGTTTGAGCAATACCGCATAATGCAGTTACCGCCGCAATCAGAGCAACGAACAGCCGTTTTATTTTCATTCAGGACTGTCCTCATACATCAGCTGATTTGCCCATTGTTTTTTCAAAAAGTCTTCGATAAAGCCGTCTATATCACCGTCCATAACGGCTTGAATATTGCCTGTTTCATGTTTGGTACGGTGATCTTTTACCATTGTATAGGGCTGAAAGATATACGATCTGATTTGATTTCCCCACGAAATGCCTTTTTTTTCAGCAGCGAATTTCGCGTTCTCTTTTTCTTTTTCGTTGCGGTAGTATTCGTACAGCCGCGCTTTAAGCATACTCATCGCCGTTGCCCGATTGGAGATTTGGCTTCGCTCGTTTTGGCACGCTACGACAATGCCGGTAGGCAGGTGCGTCAACCGTACTGCCGAGTCGGTTTTATTGACGTGCTGTCCTCCGGCCCCTCCTGCACGATAGGTATCTACCCGTAAATCTTCCGGTCTGATATTTACCTCGATGGTATCATCCAACACAGGGAATACATACACGGAAGAAAAAGAGGTATGCCTGCGGGCGTTCGCATCAAACGGGCTAATCCGGATAAGCCGGTGTACGCCGGTTTCCGCCTTTAAGAAACCGTAAACATAGTCGCCGCTTATCTGTAGGGTGATAGACTTTAAGCCCTCATCGGCTTCCAGCTCATCAAGTGTTTCAACGGTAAAGCCGCGGCGCTCCGCCCAGCGGAGATACATACGGGTTAACATCCGTGCCCAATCGCATGCCTCGGTACCGCCTGCTCCTGCATGAACAGTCAAAAAGGCATCGCTGCCGTCAACCTCGTCGGAAAGAAGTGCCAGTGTATTGAGCTTTTCAAACCGTTCTTGAAGGTTTGTGAGCGACATATCGATTTCTTGAATGGAATCTGCATTATCATCCTCTCCGGCTTCTTGGGTGAGTTCATAGAGTGTTTGCAGATCTTCGATATCGGCAATGAGCTTTTCCCACGGCTCGATACGGTTTTTCAGTTTTTTAATTTCCGACAAGAGTTTTTCGGCACTTTTAGGATCGTTCCAAAAACCTTCTTGCCCCGCGACAACTTCTTTTTCCGCAATCCGTTTTTTTACCGCTTCGGAGTCAAAGACGCCTCCAGATTTCATCGACATCGGCCTTAAGTGCTGCAATCTGCGGTTTATATTCTTCCAATAACATGATCATCTCCTATCATATCCTATCATATCCTATAAAAACTTTTAGACTTTCTTAGGCGGACGGATTAAGAGTTTCCGCCACTTCTTTTTAGCAAGCGTGGAAATCGCCAATACCCCTTCGACAGGATACTGATATATGCGAATAACATCATAATAATCGGTTACCCGATCAATTTCGCGTTTAAGAGCAACCAATTGTTTCTCATTAACCGTAGAGGACTCCCAACACGCCCGCTGCATCCGTTCAAATCCATAAAAAGTTAACAATTCCGAAAGATGGGCAGCAGATTCCTCTCCGCCCGGATCTATCATTACCGATACAAACATATTAACGTATAGAATATAACAAACCGGCTTCTATTGTCAAAGGGCTTGCACCAAGAAGTCAGGGTAAACACATCAGGTCGGATGTTTAACACCCCGCGGAAAAATTGAGACTATTCGACCAGAGTTGAACCTCTTCGCGGTTCAAATGGTCTCACAGTCTCAATTTTTCCGCGGTTTTTATCTACTCTACCTGATGTGTTTACCCATTTACTGGAAAAATGTGCGAAATTTTAAACAAAATTTCGCACAGAAGGAAGGCAACCGCTAAAAATATTTTTAATACGGTTGCCCTGCACACCCCCGCAGTCGGCGGTTTTTGAGGGCTTTTTCGGCGGTAACGGCAAAGCGTAAGAGATTTTCAATAAGTGCAGGTAATAGAGAAGCAAACCGGCGGCAGGCACTGACAATATCGCGCCGCCGGCGGGTACGTGCATCGTAAGCATAGTTCAGTTGAGCCCACACCTCAAACACACGGGGAACGCACATCAATGTGATGGTAAAGAGCGTCGAAAAAGCACCGGTGTATTTCTTTCTGCAAAAGAAGCGTTCGATTTTTTCGCAGAGTACAAAAAACTCCAGCTTTGAAGTAGTTTCGTAAAATATCGAGGCGGTAAATAAGATAAGCACGAGCTTTTGCATAAACAACAGCGTTTCCGCCGTCATGGTTTTAAGCATATCTGCCGTCAGCGGCACACCGATTATCTTGATAAAAAAAATACAAAGTGCATAGATACCTAAAAACCGGCAATTTCTTTTTACCGTTAACCATGAAAGCTTTGCAGCAACGCTGACCAATACAAGAAAGAGTGCATAGACCGCCAGCAGCATTTGAGGTGCGCCGTATAAGACGAAGGAAGAAAGGCATAATACGCAGAATTTTACCCCTGCCGGCAGGCGGTGAATCATCGTATTTCGAGCCGTATATTGAAATAAAAAGTTATTTTTATCGACGGTCATCGGCCTTCCATACAAGGTCGGAAAATACACGGTATGAGCAGAGCGGATTCCGTATGCCGTATTGTTCAAGAATACCGCTCTGGAGTGCAGGCTCAGGTTCCGCGTTATAAACAAGATATCCCTTGTGCAAGATGATAAGCCGGTTCGCAAGTGCAAGCACTTTTTCCAGCTCATGGGTAAGTACCATAACCGTTTTCCCGTCACGCTGCAGCTGCTCTATCATTGCCGTTACCTGCACCACTCCTGCAAAATCGAGATTGGCAAAAGGTTCGTCAAAGATGATAACATCGGCTTCCATCATCAGGATACCGGCAACTGCAAGCCGCCGCTTCTCGCCCCCTGACAAACTGCGTGCGGGCGAGCGGCGCTTTTCGTACAAGCCCATCTGCCTCAGAACCGCTTCCAACCGCTGTGCAATGACCTCTTTCGGCAGCTTACTGTCCCGCATACCGAAAAGCGCATCTTCCTCGACGGTATCGCCGAGGATTTGAGCGTCGGCTTCCTGAAACACCAGTCCGATACGCAACTCACCGCCGTCTTTCCTGCTGCTGACTATCGAACCGGAGGAAGGAGTTTCCAATCCGGCAATAAGCGTCATCAGTACGGTTTTACCGGATCCGTTCGGCCCCGATACGACAACACAATCACCGTCATATACCGAGAAAGATATACCGTTCAGCACCGGACGTTCGGCACCGGTAAAAGATTTAGCTACATCGGTGAGCTTGAATAATTCATAGCGTTCTGAGGAAGACATCATCAGTATAATAGTCGGAGCATTGATAGAGGCTGGGTTATTCCGTATAGCGCCGTATAATCGGACGCAATTTGAGCGTAATCGGAACGGCAACAACCAGCTTAATCAGATCGGGCAGGATAAACGGCACAAACCCTTTCAGAAACGTATGCTGCCAGCTGAGATTCAGAACGTGCTTAAACCACAGAAGACCGAATACGTAGATAGACAAAAAGCTTAAAAGCCCTGCAACCGCAATGATACCGCAGGCGAGCGGCCACCGCTGTTCTTCCCTATAGAGCTTCATAATAAAACCGCCGACAACAGCCGCGGCAAGGTACCCGACTAAAAAGCCGCCGGTCGGACCCGCAAATACGGCAAAGCCTCCGTTGCCGCCCGAAAAAACAGGCAGACCGACGGCTCCGGCAACCAGAAAGAGCAGCACCGAAAGACTGCCGAACAGCGGCCCCAACAGCAAGCCGGCAAGCACTGCAAGCGCATTTTGCAGCACAATGGGAATCGGCCCGACGGGAATGGACATCATCCATCCCGCACAAATCAACGCGGCAAAAACCGCAGAAATAATACTTTTACGCATAGCGTATAACTCCTACTCAAAGATTACTTACAGTTTCGGCGGAATCAGTTTCCAGCTGCCGTTAATATTTTCCAAACCGTAGACAAGCAGCGAAACATTTGCCTGTTTCATAATAACATCGACCCGTGTCGGGGAAACGAACTTGATATCGTCTACCCGTACATTCTGACGAGAAGGTACAAAAACATACATAAAGTAATCACGCAGCGATTTAAGCTTGATCCCTTTAACCGGTAAGGCCTCGGAAACTTTTCTAAGCGTCAAGGGTTGAGAATATTGTTGTTTATACTCTTCCGATAAGAACGTAGTCCATTGAGCATAGTCCTTTGTCGCTGTAATACGATTAAGCTTCTCGACAATCTTTTCCATCTCCGTTTTTGTTTGATCATAGGTTTCTTTTGTAATGGTAACCCCTTCAAACTCAGCAATAACGGTATTTTTTTCTTCGACAGGTTCAGGCTTCGCTTCAACAACCGGTTCTTTTTTCTCAATAACCGGTTCAGGCTTCGCAGGAGTCTCCTCCACCTTCGCAGGAGGTTCTTCCGCCTTTACCGGCGGTTCTTCTACCTTCGCAGGAGGCTCCTTCGTCTTAACAGGAGGCTTCGGCTTGACCGGAACCGCGGGTTTTACGGGTTCCCATTTTACCGGCGCTTCCGGTTCTTTGATCGGTTCAGGCTGAGGAGCCGGAACGGCAATCTCTTCGGACGGTGCAGGTTCCTTTTTTACATCAGGAGAAACAGATGCACACCCTGCCGCTATGCTTATGAAAAAGCTTAGCAATAAATATCTATAGATTATTTTCATGTCGCTATCCTATAGGTAAAAACGGTTTTGGTCAAATCATTACGCGATTACAATCATGACAAATGAGCCAATTCGTTATGGACTGCATTATACGTCATAAAACCGCCCGAAAGGTTCACCGTATGTTTATATCCGTTTTGCCGCAAAATCCGTTCCGCTATATATCCTCGCAACCCCATCCCACAGTTAATAACAACCGGCCGATCTTTCGGCACCTCATTCAGTCTACTTCGCAATGCAGTATGCGGTATGTTGACTGCTCCCGGAAGGGCGCCGCAGCTGAATTCTTCCGGTGTCCGTACATCAAGGAAGAATGCTCCCTGTTCCGCATATCGGGGAATATCCCGCCACGAGATAATCGTTGTTAAACCGTCGCGGTCGTTTTCCGCAATAAATCCGAGCATATTGACGGGATCCTTCGCAGAGTCAAACGGCGGCGCATAGGCATGCTCAAATTCGGCAAGATCGGAAATCGTACCGTTCTTTTTAATGTATGCGGCAATAACGTCGATTCTCTTGTCAACACCTTCTACACCGACCGCTTGTGCACCCCAGAGCCGGCCGTTTTCAGGATTATAGAGAATTTTAATCGACAACATAGAGGCATGGGGGTAATAACTTGCATGATGAGCAGCATGGGTTACCACCTGCTTATAGGGAAGCCCTGCCCTATCCAATGCCTTTTCGCCCAATCCCGTTGCAGCGGCGGTATAATCGAATATCCGGGCAATACTGGTACCGATTGTCCCGCAGTATGTTTTTTTATTGCCGTACACGATATTATCCGCGCAGATACGAGCCTGTTTATTCGCAGGTCCTGCGAGCGGAATTGTCGTATCGGTACCGAGCAGCGGACTTTTAAACGAAATCGCATCGCCGATAGCGTAAATATCCTTTTGAGAGGTTTCAAAATATTCGTTGACTTTTATCGCCCCATTCTGCGCAAGCTCGATATTGCAATCCTTTGCCAATTTGGTATCGGGGCGCACGCCGATCGAAAGAAGAACAGCATCGCATACAACCTCTTTACCCGACTGCAAACATACCGCTAAACCGGCGCTGCGCCGTTCAAACGCTTTTACCCCATCTTTTAGGTATAAACCGACACCCTTACTGCGGATATTCTCCTGCACGATGGCTGCCATATCGTAATCGATAACGTTCATCACTTGATCAACTGCTTCGATAATGGAAACATCCATACCTCGGCGGTGAAGATTCTCAGCCATTTCCAAGCCGATAAAACCGCCGCCGATTACAGCGACACGTTTGGTTGCAGGGTTATCTATTTTCTGCTTAATCGCATCGATATCGCTGACCGAACGCAGTGTGTAAATGGCATCATCGTTAATCCCGGGTATCGGCGGTTTAATGGGAGATGCCCCCGGGCTTAAAATCAGCGTGTCATAACTTTCGGCACCTTCCGCCCCGGTATCCAAATTTTTGACCGTTACCGTTTTGGAAGCGGGATTAATCGCCGTTACCTCATGCCGTACCTTTGCGGTAACGTTCAGCGATGCCTTAAACTTTTCGGGCGTCATCACAAAAAGAGCTTCGCGGTTTTCGATAACACCGCCGGCATAATAGGGAAGCCCGCAGTTTGCAAAACTGATATGAGATCCCCGCTCAAAGATAATAATCTCCGCTGATTCATCCAACCGGCGTAACCGCGCAGCAACACCTGCACCTCCGGCAACGCCGCCTACTATAAGATATTTCTTCATTTTTCCTCCATAAGTTTATTCCATGATGACCCAACATACAATCAGTTTTAGAGGCATCGTCTTATTTCGTTTGTTTTTTCCAAGTGTCAATAAATTCAAGCATATACTGCTGAATACCGCCGAACCATTTTTGCTGAAAAGCACAGGCTTCCGCACCGATATAGCGGTAATGCCACGATTCCCACACATAGCCGGTTACCGCTTCGTATCCCTTGGGAAAAGAAAGCGACCAGCCGTATTTTGCAGCATTCTGCAATACCCATTTACCGGCGCGCGTTTGCGCAAACTCATCCGAAATGGAACCGAAATCTACGACCGTACCAAGCTGGTGTTGGCTTGTTCCCGCACGGGCGGAAAACCGTTCGGCTTCTTTTTCGCCGGATTCCCGTACATAGCGGTCAAATAAATTTTTCTGATATGTATATGAACGATACGAGGAACTGACAACCAGCCTAACGCCATCCTGTTGTGCTGCAAGCGCCATTTCCTGCAACGCTTGTTCCGCCGTTTTTGTCAGGGATAAATCCTTTCGGTTAATTATGTATGCGCGGCCGGTACTGAGCGTTACAAGGTTTTGCGGCGTATATCCATCAGGCAATAAATGCCGCTTATCAACCAAGATCAAGAGGTTCTCTTGGTCGGCGGCTAAGATATTCTGCAAGTCAGCTAAGAAGGAAGCTGCATTGTTACGAATATGACGCTGCATCTCTACCGGAATAGCAGCAGGATATACAAAATTGCGAAGCTGTATTTCCATATTCGCATCAGCTGCCGTTACACAAAAAAACGATAGCAGACACATTATTGTACAAAGTATTTTTTTCATACCACTTACTTTTTGGCGCCGTGTTTATAAGTACACAATAATACAGGAGCGTGAATGTTCTTGCCGGTAACAGACTTTACGGGCAAGATTTTTTGTCATCAATAAACCGAATCCTCGGTACCGCTTTGCTTTAGGATCAAAATGGGGTTTAGTTCTCTTGAGCGCATCCAATAAATTGTCAAAATTCGTGCTGTGATAGGAGAAACAAAGACGCGGAAAGAACATATTGGATATACTCAATCGAAGCTCTTTACTTTCTGGAAAGACAGCATGCTCGGCAATATTATCAAACACTTCTGTTGCGATAATAAGTGCTGTTGCCCGTTTACTCTCAGGAATATCTTTAGAGGTAGCGATAAAATCTTCGATAAAGCCAATATTTTTTAAATCGGCTTCTACCTGTAAATGGTTCACGCCCTTATACCGTATCAGCCTATTTTACTTCATCAAGTGAGTGAATAATCGGAAATACTTCTGAAAAACCGGTGGAGGCAATCGCAAGCTTTACAACCTCTGAAGGATTCATAATATAAATTTTATGACCAAGCTCGGCTCCGTCTTCGGAAGCAGCCATGAGGATACCCAATCCTGATGAAGACAAGTTGGTAACACGGGATACATCCAATACGATTGAGCGCTCCTTAATAAGGTTGTAAACCTTCGTCTCAAATTCATGGTATGTGTATGAATTTATTGAACCGGCTACTGTCAGTAATACAAACGTATCATTCATTTTTTCCGTAATCGTTAAATTATCCATCATAATACTCCTATGTTAATTATTGATTATATTTCAATACCAATATGGTAACATCATCATCGATTTTACGCAAAATAAAATCCAGAAGGTTATTATAAATCGTGCGAGCAATCTGAGAGGGTTTAGCACCGTTATTTTCCTGCAGTATCCGTCCAACACGATCGCTGCCGAACCGGTCGCCTTTTAGGTTCGTTGCTTCAAGCAAACCGTCAGTCGTAAAGACAATTGCATCTCCCTTGTGCATCGTGATTTTTCGTACCTTTAAGAAAGGTTCAATATTCTTTACAAAGCCGAGAACCCTGCCCTCACCTTGAATTTCAATTGCATTTTTATATGAGCTGATATACATCGACATCAACGGAATACCGCAGTTCAAGTAGTAAATTGTATTAGTCGGAAAGTCGATAATACCGAACAACCCGGCAAAGAATGTTCCGCGCGGTAGATTATCCTTTATAAACCGGTTTACCTTTGTTACCAATTCCTTAAAATCGGAGATTGTCTGTAGATAGGTATGAATAATCGACTTTAAAATGACCATCGACATACTTGCACTTAACCCCTTACCGGAAACATCCCCAATAAGGAACATTGCCCGTTTTTCGTTCAGCGTAATATAGTCGATAAAATCGCCGCCGAGCTGATGCGCTGAGTATGCAATAGAATCCATTGAAAAGCCATGCGATTCAAGGGTATCCTTATAGTTCTGAATGGATCCGATAATTTGGTCGGACATTTCAACTTCACGGTCAATCGTAACGGTAATATCCTGTTTGGAAATATTCCTAAGGTAATAGATTACCAAAAAGAAATACGAATACATATTGGACAAAACGCGTATGTCATACAGATTGTATTCCGCACTGTGTGTCTTAGGAGCTAACAGGATACAGCCGATGAGCTTTTGCCCCTCTCTCATACTGATAAGTATCTCGGTCTGTGTTGTTTCAAAGATATCAAGCAGCTCATCACGTATCGATTCATACACATAATTGGCAATAAGTTCTGTTTTTGTAAGAACAATATTATTTTGACTGAGCAGATACTCAAAACAGGCAAGGTTTGCGCTTAATGTATTATGATGATCAAAATCCGAATAGACCGTTTGCAAATTCATGTTTTCATCACTGACAAGAATATCGAGCCCTTTACACGTGATATACTGCTTCATAATTCTCGGAAAAGTCTCCAACACCGTATCGTGGCCTTTTCCAAAATCGAGTTTTTGCAGTTCGGCATCCAACCTCACTTCATAATCTGCCGTCCTACCTAAGGCATATCTAAGCTTACGGGCAACAAAGCTTCGAATAAAGAAAAGAATAATACACGAAACTGTAATCGAAGACATCCAACCCCCGACCGAAGGGATAAACTGCATAATAAGTGCTGTTGTCAAACCTGCAGCTCCTGCAAAGATCGCAGTAAAAAGGATAAACCGGAGAAACCCGAAGAAAATTTGCTTAATATCAAAAGCACGCGTCAGCGAAAATACGGCATTATCAAGCATCAGCATAGCGGCATACCCGAACGGTATAAAGGCAAACGCCCAGGAAAATACCTGAAAAAAATAACTTTCGGTAATCCATATTGCAAGAGCAAGTCCGATGGAAAATCCATGCAAAAGCAGCTGCTGCCGGTGAATATTGCTTTTGACAAAAAACATTTTGACAAAGCATATCGTAATTGAAAGCACCGGAACAAAGAATATGTAAATATACATAAAGAGTTTAATACCGGCCAATCCAGGAACAACATCACGCTGTGAAAAGTAAAAGCCTCTCAGCGGGTTCCACTGGAATCTCCCGACGAAGAATATGATAAGACCGATACCCGCGATATGGAATACTGTGTTAATCTTTTGGAGCACTTTATATATTTTAAAATTAGAAATAACAAGAACCATATCAAGGATGTGGTAAGAGGCAAGCAGCATAAAGAAGATGCCGCACATCGTTACGACGCGTTGTATACCGGCTTGACCGTAAAAAACCAGATGAACGGAAGCAGCTATACAAAGCGCAAAAGCGGCAGCGGGTACCGTAATCTTATTTAACAGAACATTAATACGATTCGATTGATGAAACGAAAGATACGATGAGTTTACAAGGAGTAACACAGCGCCAAAATACGTAAAGAAAATTAAACCCATACATTATCCCTTTAATTTTACTGCTAAAATAGTAGTATCATCCCGGAAGGCTTTTGCAGCACTATAATTAAGCCCCAATTCGGCTACCTTTGAGGTAATTGATGATGCATCCGACGAAGCAAAAGATTTAATCGATTCAATGTAAAGATCATTACTACCGAGTTCCACGCCTTCTTCATTGGTAATTTCGGGAATGCCGTCCGTCGTAATAACAAGCAAATCATTACGGTACAGAGGCTTTTCAGCAACGGTTACCGAATCGATATCGATGATTCCGATAACGGAACAATTTGAATCAAGCATCTTTACTTTATACCCTTCCGCTGCTCTGGTAAAGATCATCGGCGCTTCCATTGACGCATTTACATAGCGTATTTTCATCGCCTTAGTATCGATAATTCCTAAAAACACAACGGTATATTTATCAAGCAGATTCATACGCTTAATAGCGCTGTCTACCGCAAAGATCAAACCGGCAAGATCTTCTTTATTTTCCATAATCCGTATTGTATTTACAACAACGCCCATAACAAGCGCTGCGGCAAGTCCCTTTCCGGAAACGTCCCCCGTAATAATCAGAGTTTTATCTTCATCGATGGGGATAATATCATAATAGTCTCCCGATACGTTCACTAAAGGCCGGAAGTAAACACCTATATCCAATTGATCGAGCGCCGGTATTTTTTGCGGCAGGAATGCACGCTGAGTATTTGCAACCATCTGCCATTCCTGTGCAAGCTCCGAATAATAGAGGAGCTGTGACAGTGTTTTTTCACGTCCGAAATAGTTTTTAAACTCCGCAAACAACTGAGGGAATATTTCAGGCTCAAGCGCGCGGATATAGCGACAAATAATAAAAAAACGTGCGGAACTGTATGCAATAACAAGTCCCCGGGCTTGTTTCCTGTCGGAAGTCATTTGCATAGCAGCATCCAATAAATAAATATTTTCTCCCCAGTGATCAAGCCATTCGGCAGAAAAACGGTGTGCCAACTTTTCATACACATCGGGATCCGAAACATACGCCGACGTACTGCTGTATACAACTAAATCGGTGTCGGTATTCGTAAGCAAAACGGAGCAATCAGCCTTATATTCAAGCTCCTGCTGAATAGCTTCAATCAGGTTTTCACGTGTATAGCAAAAACGCAATCTGTTGATAAAAGCCGCAAAAAGGGCGGTCTCAGTTTCTTTATATATCCTTTCCTGTACCCTACGGGATAAAAAAACTGTTCCAATTGAGGCCATAATGGAAGCAATAGCAAAGATCGCAAAAGCAAAACCGAAACGGGTAAGAAAGCTGAAATTTGGAAGCATCCGGTATTGTGTTACCATCAATGTAAGGTCTTTTGCCGAAATCAGCCGTCCCAAAAACGAAAAACGGGGGCTCAAAGCGAGCATAAAAGCTGAGAAAACCAAGCTGATGCCGGTAAAAATAACTAATTTTCCCCAAAATTCCTGTTGTTTTCGTATCATGCGCTACAACCTCGTAACCATTTTAATTTACTTGAAATGCAAATAACACCGACCTGCCGCTATCGAACAGATCAGTGTTATTTCATATCATTATTTTTATTTAATTTCTATCCGTTATTTCATGGTATTAACGGCAGGTTTGTCGCTAACAAGCGCCGCATCGCACCAGTCCCAGTCCTTAACAAACCGTATATCCCAATTCTTAACCCGCTTGTTAACAGCACAAAGTCTTATGCGATATGCGGTTGGAACTGCAGGAGCTTCTTCCAGTATATTTTCGTCCCATTCCTTATAAGCCTGAGCGCGGAATACCTCGTCAAAGGAATCTTCCGAAGAAATCTTAGCAAGCAGTTCATCATTTTTCTCATTAACCCAGCGGAGCCGGTTAAATTGAGCCTCTCTGCCGTAAAGACCGTTTGGACGGGGATTTGAACCTACCCCCCATGCAGCCATATACATTTCCACGGCAGGGTCATCGTTTCTCAGTCTATCATAAAAGGCATTGAATTCGATCAGCCGACCATCGTTCAGCGCAACATTTAATCCGACATCTTTCCAGTTTTGGATATAGTAATTTGCAATCGGAGCTGCTACATCGCTGCCGCTCATATACAAGAAATTGATCTTGAGCGGTTTTCCATCCGGCGTTTCACGATAGCCGTCTCCGTCAACATCCTTATAGCCTGCTTCATCGAGTAGCTGTTTCGCCTTTTCGGGATTATAGGAGTATCCTTTCCGATTTATATCGTAAAATCCGGGGTGATACGGCGTAATAAAGGAGTTGGCAGTAAACCGTAAGCCATGGTAGTAGATATCGTTTATTCCATCGTTATCCATCGCATAACCGAGCGCCTGACGCAACGCCTTGTCTTTAAATTTACCGCCGTCGGGGAACATTTCGCATTCGCCTTTTTCTTTATTCCATACACCGAACTTGAAGCCTAAATACCCATAGGCATTATCTACATTACAGATGAAATCAAGATTATCAACCTTCAACTTCGGCTTTCCGTTTTCGTCAAATACCGTTCTTCCTTCGTCATCAAGCACAACAAATTGGTCATATAAATCAGCTCTAAAATAATCGACAATATCAACTTCACCGGCTTTCAAAGCTGCGGCAAGAGATGTCGGCGCAATCCGTTTCATAATCAGCTTATCGAGTGCGATTTTTTTGCCATACCAATAAGGATTAGGTACATACTCGATAATATCACCTTCTACCATAGAATTGATCACAAAGGGACCGCAGGAAAGCGGTGTTTTCCGTACACGGTCATGAGAAGCCATTTCCGTCAATGGAATATCTTTAAGATAATGATACGGTTCCGCATTATAGGTGATACCGGATCCCCACAGAATACCGGGTTCATACTCTATAAAAGCTACTTCTACCGTTTTATCGTCTATTTTTTTAACACCGGAAATATTTTTAGCCTTGCCTTCATGGTAGTCAACCATACCGACAACATTCGCATAACGGCTATCATAACGAACACCGGTATAATCGGGATGTCCGATACACTCATAGCAGAAAATAATATCTTCAGCAGTTACCGGTACGCCGTCCGACCATGTGAGCCCCGGATTAATATGATAGGTAGCTGTTTTCTTTTCACGGTCGAATGTCATAGCACAATAACCCTCCCGAATTTCGTGATTGGGACCATCAACCATGAAGTTAGCCAACATCGGCAGCATTGCCTCATACGTCGGATTATCTTCATATAAGAACGTATTGAATATTCCTTTCCACGGTGTATCACCGACAAGACCGCAGACCAGAGTACCGCCGGCAAGTATTTCCCCTTCCCGTTCGATCATTTGTGGAAACAACAATTTTAATTCTTTATTTGCTTCCTTCCCCTCGCCGCTTTGTGCAGTTTGCGTTTGTTCCGTCTTACCGCCGCAGCTTGCAAGTACCATCATTACCGCGCATAAAAACGCAGCAATTTTTAAACTCTTTGACATTGTCTTCCTCCTCATTTATTTATAACGCTGCTTTGCATCGGAGGCGCGTTTTATCGTTTGTCCGACGTAGTTGATACACAGCATTAATACCATAATAAGAATAGATGCAGGCAGCCATACCCACAGCTTACCGGAAATAGTTCCCGGATCGCGCGCATAGCCAATCAGCGTACCAAGCGACGGCGATGTCGGCGGGAGACCGAAGCCTAAAAAGCTCATTCCCGTTTCGATACCGATATTACCTGCCATACCGAGCGTAAAGTCAACGATAATAATCGAAGCGATATTCGGCAAAATGCCGCCGTACATAATCTTAAAGTCACTTGTTCCCATAATGCGCGATGCATTCACATAATCGCGGCGGTTTTCGGACAAGGCCTTACTGCGTACAAGCCGGGTAATATGCACCCAATAAAAAAAGGACATTATACAGATAAACGTCCAAATATTATAAGAGGGAACAATCGTTACAAATACGATAATCAGCATAACGACCGGCAAAATCATAATAAAGTCGCAGATACGCATGATGACATTGTCGACCCTTCCCCCGTAAAAACCGGTAATCAGGCCGAAAAAGACGCCAACGATTTCGGTAATAATGGTTACGCTGAATGCAATAAGGATGGAATTACGCGCCCCGATAATCAGCTGAGGCAAAATCGGCCGACCACCAAGATCTGCTCCGAGCAGAAACTTTTTACCGGGCACCGAAAACTTATCCCGTAAGCTTACCTTCATAACCGTTTCCGTATCCAGTACAAAACCGCCGATGATAATCACTGCAAAGATAATAACCAATATGCCGAGTGCAAGGATTGCGGCTTTATCATGTTTAAATTCCGTCTTTACGATCTTCCAAAACGACGGCACGGAAGTCATCTCTTTCAATGTCGCTTCGTCTATACTATCAATATCAAATGCCGTTTTTTCCATACCTACCTCTTTACTCAATTCTGATCCGCGGATCAACGATTATCATAATAATGTCGGAAATCAAGCTACCGAACAGAGCCAGCGTTCCGTACAATAAGGTGAGTGCATTGATAACCGAATAATCGCGTGACATAATCGATTCGATGAACAACATGCCCATTCCTTGATACATAAAAATCGTTTCGACGAATATTGAACCGGCAAGCAAGCCCGTTACCGTAAAGCCGAAGAAAGCCGCTATCGGCAATAAGGAATTTCGGAAAATATGGTGTGTATACACCTTGTCGATCGGTACGCCCTTGCTCCGCGCCGTTTTAACATAATCTTGACTTTTTGCATCGATAATCTCGTTGCGAAGATATTGCACGATACTTGTTGTACGCAGTACCGCCGCCGTAATCGCAGGAAGCAGCATATGATACAGGCGGCTTAGGATAAAGCGCCCTCTGTGTCCCATCGCATCCAGCCCGACAAAACCCGACGTCGGAAAAATTTTGAGCCGATAGCCGAATAATAAAAGACTCAAAAGTGCAAGGATAAACGTCGGAATTGCATACGTGATAAAATTATAAACCAACACCGCCTTATCGAATTTCGAGCCGTTATAACGCCCTGCGCGGATACCAAGAGGCACGGCAATTGCATACGTCAAAATAACGGTTAAAAGTGAAAGCCACAGGGTGTTTTGCGCCGGTAATAGAATTTTATCTTTTACCGGAATTTTATACGTATAAGAGACACCGAAATCACCGTGCAGCAGAATACGCCCCATCCAATTCTTATACTGAACCGGCCACGGGTCGTTTAAACCTGCTTTTTCCCGTAGTTCTTCAATACGGCTCGCATCGACATTCGGATTATTTATCAGGCCGGTAAAGGGATCACCGGGCATCATTTTTCCGATTAAGAACACCAAAACACTCAATACAAACAGCTGCGGTATCATAATAAGGATACGGCGTACTATCGTCTTCCACATACTCTTCCCCCTAATCCTTCAATGCAGCGTAATGAGTGTCGCTTATTTTCTTTAAATCGTACACTCGCCCTTCGGGACTAAAGTAACGCTCCGCTTCACGCTTGTATATTTCTTCAATTTCGGCACGGCGTTTTTTATATTCTTCGCGTATTTCGACATTCATTTCAGGGATAGCTGCGATAAGCCGCTTGGTGTAAATATGCATCGGGTTACGGTAAATATCTTCCCGCGTTCCCGCTTCTACGAATCGGCCGCGGTACATAATGTAGATGTAATCGCACATATGTTTGACAACGCCTAAGTCGTGCGAAATAAACAGATAGCTCAACATAAATTCGCGCTGAATTTCTTTAAGAAAGTTGAGAATTTGCGCCTGCACCGAAAGGTCAAGCGCGGAAACCGGTTCGTCCGCCACAATGAGTCGCGGATTAACGGCAATTGAACGCGCAACACCGATACGCTGCCGCTGCCCACCCGAAAACTCATACGGGTACTTATATAAACCGTCGGGCGGTATCCCGACAATCTGCAAGAGCGAAAGTATTTTTTTTAATTCTTCATGCTTTGAAAGCCGTTCAAAATTCCTAATGGGTTCTGCGATAATGTCGCGGATACGTTTTTTAGGGTCGAGGCTCGACATGACGTCTTGAAACACCATTTGGACGTTTTCGTTATATTTAATCTTTTTCCGCTGTGCCTTGGTATTTACAAGACTTCCTTCGTAGCGGATTTCTCCGCCGGTAGGCTGTTCCAATCCGACAATCGCTTTACCGATGGTGGTTTTTCCGGAACCGGACTCCCCGATAAGACCGTAGGTTTTTCCTTCTTCAATTTGAAAAGAAACACCGTCTACCGCTCGTACGTGATCCTGTATCGTGTTAAAAAAGCCGCCGCGGATAGGGAAATGTACTTTTAAATCTTTTACTTCCAATAATGCCATATCCGCCTCCTCTAAACCTCACCCTCGAACCGGAAATTTTTCCAGCAGGAGCAGCGGACAAAATGTCCGGGACTTACTTCGTGCAAGACCGGAGACTCTTCGTGTTCCTCAGCCGGAATCCACGGTATACGGTCGGCAAACCGACAGCCCGTATGCTTGAGTTTTTTAAGCGACGGCACCATACCTTTAATAACGTGCAGCATATCGTCGTCTTTATCCGCCTGCGGAATCGATTTAAGCAAAGACCGGGTATACGGATGCAAGGGATGAGTAAACAGTTCCTGCACGGTAGCCTGTTCGACAATCTGCCCCGCATACATAACCGCAACACGGTCGGCCACCTGCGCGACAACGCCGAGGTCATGGGTGATAAGGATGATACCTGCCTTGTGTTCTTCCTGTAAGTCTTTGATAAGATCGAGAATCTGCGCTTGGATGGTTACGTCGAGCGCCGTTGTCGGCTCATCGGCAATGATAAGCGACGGATTACAAGACAGCGCCGTCGCGATAAGCACCCGCTGCCGCATTCCGCCGGAAAGCTCATGCGGGAACCGCTGCGCCGTACGCTTGGGGTTCTGGATACCGACATCGTTTAAAAGCTGTAAAACTCGCTCCTGCCGCTCTTTTTCGTTGAGGTTGGTGTGGTACAGCAGGGCTTCTTCAATCTGCTTTCCAACCCGCTGAAGCGGATTAAGCGAGGCAAGCGGATCCTGAAAGATGAACCCGATATCTTTCCCGCGGATTTTGTTCATTTCATCTTCTGAAAGCGTCAGCAGATCCCTGCCGTTTAAGAGAATTTCGCCCGAAACTTGCGTAAAGCGCATATCGTGAAGCCCCATAACGGACATCGCAACGGTACTTTTACCGCAGCCGGACTCCCCGACAATTGCAAGCATCTCATTGGGATGAACGTCAAACGACACCCCGTCAACGGCATCATAGTAGTTGCCGTCGATACGGAAAGCCGTGTGCAAATTTTTAACGGTCAATAAATTGTTTTGTTCCATGATAGTTTACTGTATTTATAACCTTTTTTAATAGCTCTATAACACGGTATCACGGATACGCAAATTTTGCAACCGTACACCTATAAAAAAATCTCTATAGCACGTACTTCTCTAAAAAGTGAGCGATACCATCCTCGTTATTGGTGTAGTCGGTTACTGCGTACGCAATATCTTTGATAGCGTCGAGGCCGTTTTTCATGGCGATGCCGTATCCTGCAAGGCGAATCATCGTTTCGTCATTCATGCTGTCCCCGAATGCCATCACCGACTCGTTTTTGATACCGAGCAGCCATGCCAGCTCTTGCAGGAACTCCCCCTTACCGGTATCCAACGGAATTATTTCCAAAAAATACGGCTTGCTGGTAAACAGGACAGCCCTCGTACCGAACCGTTTTCTAAACTCAGGTTCGACGGCAGCGATAACATCCGGCTCCGCAGGGATGAGCAGCTTATACACCGGCTTGGTGCGCAAAATCTCCCGATAGTCATCCGGTATCACAATCTTCATTTTTGTCAGATGCGCATCCCTATCCGAAAAGACCGTCCGTTTAACGATGTAAATGGTATCGTCAAAATAGAGATGACAAGAGAGATTTTGCGACTCGATATAATCGTAAATCTCAAGCGCAAGATCGGCGCCGAGGCAGCGGCTGATGATTTCCAGCTTCATGTCGGAGGTCAATATCTGTGTTCCGTTGTTGCACAGGATATAGCTTTCCGTTTTATCCGAACCGATCCGCTGCGCATACGAATGCACCGAGCGAGGACTTCTCCCCGAAGCGAGCAGCGTCAACACACCCTTTTTCATCAATGCCTGTAAGACCGACACCGTATAATCGGAGATGGTCAGATCATCCCGCAAAAGGGTATCGTCCAAGTCCATTGCGATAATTTCTATATTTTTTAGCTTTTCCATTACAGCGGCTCGCCTTTCAGCAATTTACCAATACGCTCAAGCGCAATCCGTATCTTGCTTATGTCGGTAGCATAGCAGCAGCGGACAAAGCCTTCGCCGCCGCTTCCGAATACATGCCCGGGAACAACGGCAACTTTGTAGTCGGTAATCAGCTTAACCGCAAAATCTTCCGAGCTTAAACCGGTACTGCGGATATCAACAAAGAGGTAAAATGCGCCGTCGGGCGTTATATATGGAAGATTCATCGAATCAAAACTCTTCATCATCAAATTGCGCCGCTGCCGGTAGGAAACCCGCATCCGTTCAACCTCGTCCCAGCCGCGTTCCAATCCTTCCAGCGCCGCATATTGGCTCATAATCGGAGCGCAGATTGCCCCATACTGGTGAATTTTATGAACTTGAGCCATCAGCTCCTGCGGGCAGGCGATAAACCCGATACGCCAGCCGGTCATCGCAAAAGACTTTGAAAAACCGTTGAGGATAATGCAGTAATCCTTCATTCCGGGGAAAGAACCGATGGACACATGCGGCGCTTCATACCGAAGTTCGCAATACACCTCGTCGGAGAGCACCCAAATCTTGTGCTTTTTAACGACGGCGGCGATCTTTTCCATCTCATCAGCAGGAATCATCGTACCGGTGGGATTGTTCGGGCTGCAGATAATCAGCGCCTTGGTTTCCGGCGTAATGAGCGATTCGATGGCTGCCGCAGTCGGGATAAAGTTATCCGCCGAGGTATCCAGCCCGACCGGTTTTGCCCCGCAGAGCGCCACTAAGGGCTGATACGAAACATAGCACGGTTCCGCAACAATCACCTCATCTCCCGGGTTCAGGATGGAACGGAACACAATATCGATTGCTTCCGAAACGCCGAAGGTAATCAGCACCTCGTTTTTAGGAGAATACGACATACCGTAGCGGTTTAGATAGCTTGCAATCGCCTTGCGGAGCGGTTCAAGCCCCCAGTTTGAAGTATACGAAGTATGCCCGCATTCGAGGTGATACCATGCCTCCTCGCGCATACCCCACGGCGTTGCAAAGTCAGGCTCCCCTACCCCCAGCGAAATAATATCGCTCTGTCCGGCGGCAAGTTCAAAAAAGCGGCGGATACCGGAAGGAGCAACGCTCACAATCCGGTTGGAAAATTTATCGGGTCTATCCATCATGCGGTAATCTCTTCACGGGGATCTTTTTTCGGGTCGATATAATAGGTTCCGTTTTCCTTGTAGGTCTTGAGCACAAAATGCGTACGCGTACTGATAACCCCTTCGAGCGACGCGAGCTTTTCCGACACGAAAAAAGCAACCTCTTTTAAATCTTTTCCTTCAACCAGCACATGTAGATCATATCCGCCGGACATCAGCTGTACCGTCTTTACCTGCGGGTACCGGTATATCCGCTCCGCGATGCGGTCAAATCCATGTTCCCGCGCCGGAGCAACCTGAATTTCGATCATTGCCGATACCGTATCGCTGCTCGTCAGCCGTTCACGGTTGATAACCGCAGCATATTTTAAGATGATGCCCTCATCCTCTAATTTTTTAATGGCAGCACGCACTTCTTCCTCGGACTTACCCGTCATTGCGGCAATATCCTGCGGGCTCAGCCGTGCATCGTTTTCCAGTAAATCGATGATTTCCTGCATATCAACGTCCTTCCTTTTGTGCGAAATTTTCTTCAAACTTTCACACTATAGGGGTGGAATATAGCACAAAATACGGAGAAGCTAAAGGGTGTTTCAGTGTGCTGCATCATAATTGCAAATACCGGCTAAACAAAATACGGGTTATATGATATACTCTCGTTGCTGTGAACTATATTAAGCACTTTTATATCATTTTATCTTTGTCGTTTATTTTGCCGCTTCCCTGCCTCAGTCAATCTCTTGCCGGTATTTGGGAAAATTCGGAACGCTTTATTGAATATACCGGAAAGGCGGACGGCACTGCGGAAGATACACTGCGGATAGTCCTCAAGACATATTATCGCTTTGTGTATGAGGATATGGGTACCTACCCCGTCAAAGCAGTAAAACAAGAAGATACGGGAAATATTTATTCGTTGAATATCCGCTATCAGGGATTTAGAACACCGATAAAAACAAGCGTATGGGTGCACGGCAACGGATTCTTTTCCTCATTTTATAAAAAAATGCCCCATAATCTTATTGCCGATAGACGGCAAAGGCTCTCATCTTCGGGGTCTGCAGAGACGAATACTTATTCGCAGCCGGTACCTTCCCCATCAACGGCGCTTTTGGACGGATTTTGGGTTGAACAAGGTTTTCGTAACGGTATCTTGATATATCAGCAGGAGGCTCCCGCTTTTTTTGATGCCTTTTTCTTTAATGGAACACAGTACATCAAATTCCGCTATTGGACAGGCGATTTTGAATACAAAGAAAAATATGCAGGGTTTACATTCGATGACGGATTACAAGTATCCGTACCGAAGTTTATCAAGCAATACGGCACGATATACTGCTGCATAACCGATAACGGATCAAAGCTCAAAAACTATGAACAAGGCAGCGTATCGATCAGCACCGGCGATAATGGTATGCGGCAGCTGACACTTACACCACAAGGCGGCGGCCCGGGAACTCATGCAATCGGTGATGTGTATCCGAATCAAAAATATCCAAAGATACAATCGCTCCCGTTATATTATAGTGAAACGGATGCGGCTTTTGCATTCGGTGAGCCGTTTTTAACCCGATCATCAATTTCGGACTTACAGGAAGAAATACAACGGCATAACAGTCTCAAACGTCCGCCGCCCGAACCGCTCTTTAAAGCCGATGAACTTGATTTCTATTGGGATCGGATTAAAGAAATACGCAAGCAAGACTAAATGATGAACAAATGCATTGGACTTTTTTTAGGCTTTCATTATGAGGTACAAAAAGAGTTCGCTTCGTTTGCCTTGAGCAACTGCTGAGGATAATCAATCGACCATAAAAAGAGCCCCTGCGGAGGGGCGGTTTCTCCTGCATTCCGGCGGTCTTTTGAGCGGAGCACAACCTCAAAATCTTCTTTTGTGCCGTTCTGCTGTTCATAATGCAGCAAAGTTCCGGTTATCGAGCGTACCATACGCCACAAAAAAGCATTGGCGGAAATTTCAAACACGAGAAATTCCCTGTCGGTAAAAAATCGAGCGGTATAGATAGAGCGCGATTTGCTTTTACTCTGGTCACCGGCAGCAGAGAACGTTGTACAGTCCAATTCACCCGACAAGACGCTTGCCATCTTGTTAAGCAGGTTAATATCCGGTTCGCGCCGTATGTGCCAGCAATAGGGTAATTGGTGTGCAAAGGCGGTTTTCCCACAGTGAATAAAATACCGGTATGTGCGCGAGCGGGCACTGAAACGGGCGTGCAGGTTATCAGAAACATGAGACGCTTCCATAATCCGTACATCCTTGGGCAACGCAGAATTGAGCGCAGGAATAAAACTCTCCGGCTTTATCCGCGCTATATCGGTAAAAAAGTGAGCTGCCTGTCCGCACGCGTGGACACCGGCATCGGTTCTTCCCGAACCGAAAAGTTCCACAGGGTGTTTATGCAACAGTGCCAGCGCCCGCTCAATTTCTCCCTGTACGGTACGGAACGATTCTTTTCCGTGATGCAGCTGTTTTTGCCATCCATGGAAGTGTGTGCCGTCGTATGAGATACGGAGCAGAATATTACGCTGGAGAAGAGCCGAATCAGTCGTCGTCATCCGTTTCGTTCAATTCAAGTTTCAAAGCATCATAGAGCGTCCGGGCGTGCTCCAAAATCGGACCGGGCTTGCTTTTTGAGGATTTTCCGAGGCCGAACATTTTTGCCAATGCAATTTTATGCATTTCAAGCCGCTTCAACCGTGTCGCGGAATCCTGCCGCTGCCCGTACCGATATTCCAATAAGGCTCCCAAATAAATAACACCATCGTACCCATAGTTTTTGTCCACATCAGGGCCGAAAGATTTTAAGCCTGCAATCATCTCTTTACCGGTAGTTTCAAGTTCAAGCGCACGCCGGTACAAGAACAGTGCCTTTTGATAAAAAAGCTTGGAAATATACGTATAGTTTTCTTCCGGCTCTTTTTCTCCAAGTGTTGAAAAGAGCCATGCGGCGCGGAGTGCGCATATTGCCTGTTTAATAGTAGGAGAATACTTTGAATCAAAATAATCGTAGCAGAGTAAGGCCAGATAATAAGAAGCTGCTCCTTCGTGGAGTGTTCTGGCAGTAGTAAAATCAACATGTCCAAAAAGACCTTTTACCGCACTATAGCGTTCGTTCATCGCTTCAAGCAGTTTTTCGGCAATCGGTTTTTCGATAACTCTAAAATCTTGCGTAAAGCCCGCGTACAAACATTGCGGACAAACAGTCATGCTGTAGATAAGCGGATATACCTCCCCATATCGTGCTGACGGTTCATATAAGCGGCGCAATTCTTCCGTTAAATCGCCGGCAATAACACGGCCGCCGCCGGAATACATTTCTTCCCGTTTAAACTTTGCCCCGCATACAGGGCATTCAATCTGATCCTTGGAATAATAAGAAATAGCTGCTTCTTTTTTAGTTTGCTGATCTTCTTCACGTTTCATACTACGGCTCTCCTCTTAAACGTACCGTGTATTGGGCATCGCTAAAAAGCCTTCGCTTTTACCGAACACGGCTCACTTTCCAATATAACACCTGCAATAGCCATATTGCTTTCATGGGTCAGCGAAAGATGAATATGGGTACCGCGGATACGCTTGAACGGTATAGCTGCATCTCCAAAGAGCGTTAACTCAGGTTTTCCGTTCGGGTTATTGGTAACGAGGATATTTTTCAATGTTATCCCCTTTAACCCGGTACCGAGTGCTTTTCCGTACGCTTCTTTTGCGGCAAAACGGGCTGCCAAAGAATAGGCCGCGGTCAATCCTCTGCTTTTGGTTTCCGCCAATTCTTGCGGATGAAAAAAACGGGCAAGCAGCCCCTCATGTTTTATCCACCGCTGTATTCGGCTGATATCAACGGCATCTATGCCAAACCCGATAATCATCTATGTATTTCATCCTCTGCCGATACTTCCGGAAATTCCGCCGTTACCTGTACCGATTTAGGACTCACTTGCAGTATTTGCAGTTTTGAATACTCTGCCGATAATACCGGAACAACAGGCAGCGTATATACACCTCGTTCGGTAATGCTTTCACATGATACCGTCAATATATTTTCGGAAGGGCTCCATGTTTCCAGCAGTTTTTTGGAACCTTGTATCTCCAAGCTGCCGGTCTTTGTATCGGCGGTTATCGAAAGTTCTTTATTCTGCTTTTCAAAATAGATAGGGATATTATCAAACTTTTTCTTGATGGTTGTTTCATTGATTTTAACGGTGGTCTGTACTTGTGCCTTGCCGGCAATAGAAATCAGCGGATCGTTGTTGATGATGGAAGCTGTTCCGGAAAAGCCGTTTGTACGAGCTTCTATCGAAAGCGGCTCGGTCGCAAGTTCAGTAATTTTTTCAACGAGTTCGGCAGGGCCTTCAATTTCAACAGCCGCGGGTTCCAGCGAACTTTCGGTTACTTCGTAGCCGTCGGCGGGAATTCCTTTCAAAGAAAGTGTAACGGGCACCTGTTTGCGTATACTTGTTGCCAATCGAAGCGTTAAAATTGCCGGTTCCGTACTAATTTCCATATTGCCGAGCGGTGTTACCGTTCCTGCCAGCCGAGTTTCGATCGGTATCCGGTAAGTTCCTTCCGTTTTAAAATCCGATATATTGATAAAAGCGGTAATATCATTTTCGCCGATAGAGCCGATACCGGTGGCATCACCCCAAAGCGTAATTTTTATTTTAGCGGGATATTGCTCTGCAGGTGTGAGAGAGCCGTTGTTTTCAATGGTAAGCGGTACAATGAGGTATCGTTTATCTAAAAGAGTGCCGCGATAAAACTCCGACAGAAAAACGGCAAAGACAAGACAGATAATTTTAACCGGCCAATTTTCGGTAAGCCGAAGCAGTATTTGTTTTATGTTCATGAAGCGCTTCCTTCGGGTGTCTCAGCGGTTTGAGTTTTTGCCTTGACTTTGAGCAGATACGTCAGTTCCGATTCGATATTGTCCGTTGTAAGATCGTAATACAACTTTGAATCATACGCAAGGCTTATTGCTCCCGACTCTTCGGAAACAATAAGCACGACCGCATCCGTTTCTTCCGCAATACCGAGCGCGGCACGGTGCCGTGTTCCGAAACTCTTGTTAATGTCATCCTGCTTGGTAAGCGGCAGATAGCAGCCCGCCGCGATAACCCGTCCGTTATCGATAACAACCGCACCGTCATGCAGCGGGGTGTCAAATTCAAAAATAGTTACCAGAAGATTCGAGCTGATTTCCGCATTGATTCGGGTTGCAGACGGATTTTCAATTATCTCTTTTAAATTGTTCTGTCTTAAAAATATGACCAACATACCGCGGCGTTCTGCGGAAAGGCGCTCGGCAGCAGTTAATACATAATCGATATGGCTATGCTGGGAACGGGAACGTCTGAACCAATCGTTCTGCCCCATCGTTAGGAACATTCTCCGCAGTTCAGGTTGAAAGATAATCGCCGCGCCGATAACAACCCCAGTCGCAAGCGTATTCAATATCCAAAGCAGCGTCGTAAGGTGCAGCAAGAATGCAACCGCATAGATGAGGAGCATCAACAACGCTCCTTTTCCAAGCTGCGCTGCCTGCGTTTTAATCAGTATCTGATATGACTTATACATCAGAAACGCAAGGAGCAGCACATCCAGCACCGGTCCGATATAGGAGAGGTAGAACGACAGCATATCCCTAAGTAGTTCCATATTTTTGCAATTCCTTTAACACCAGTAATAGTTCCCGCGTTTCCGCAACATCGTGAACCCGCACAATCGACGCGCCTTGCTGCACCGCATACATCGTTGCGGCAAGCGTTCCGGCAAGCCGTTGTTCGGGAGAACCGCCGGTAACGGCGCCGATAAACGACTTCCGCGAAAGTCCTGCTAAAAGCGGATAGCCCAAGCCGGTAAAATAGGCACTTGCCGTAATCAACCGGTAATTATCTTCAACCGTCTTCCCAAAACCGATACCGTAGTCGATAATGATACACTCATGCGCTATTCCGCAGTTTAGAGCGTATGCAGCCCGTTCTTCAAGGTAATCCCGTACTTCCGTTACTACATTTCCATACTGCGGAACATTTTGCTGCATTGTCGGCGGCGTTCCCTGTTTATGCATAAGGACAACGGCGCCGCTTTCTTCCGCAATCAGCGTACCGAGAGCCGGATCATCGGTTAAAGCCGAAATATCGTTACACAGCGTTGCGCCAGCCTTAAAAGCAGCCTTCATAACCGCCGCTTTCCGTGTATCTACGGATATGGGAATAGCGCTGCGCTTCCGGACAGCCTCGATTAAGGGGATAACCCGCTCGAGTTCTTCTTCTTCACTGATATAGGAAGAACCGGGACGGGAAGATTCCCCTCCGATGTCGATAATGTCGGTGCCTTCCGCTTCCAATGCCAATACTCGCTCCAAGCCTTTTTCCAGGCTTATCGAACGGCTCGGTTCATAAAATGAATCGGGCGTTGCATTAACAATTCCCATAATAAAAGCCGGTAAATCAGTTTTTATGATATGCCCTTTTCCGCAATCAAGATGCAACCGCATAGCAGATTATAACAGATTTTACGGCTCTTGTCCTAGACTTCGCACACAGGGTAAACGCATTAGGCCGTTTTTTTAGTAACCCCGCAGAATAATTGTGTGCCAAAATTTCAAAAAAATGCACTAGATAGCCTCCAGTACATACCTTAACAGATTATCACAGCACCACATTACGAATCAATAACCTCTAACTGTAAGAGTAAAGGTAAGACGCGCAAGACCATGTTACGGCTGGCTTGCAAACGGCTTGCCTTGCCATCAATCAGAAAAGCCGATTACATCGGTTGTTTTTGAGCGGTTAAACAGGTTATTGCGGTTGTCTGTTTAATCGCTTAAAACGCGAGACGGATAGCCATAAGCACTCCGGAAGCACGTAGGGAAACCGCAAGTCAACCTTACGTGCTTTTTTTTTGCGCTAAACAGCGGGAGGTAAAAGAATGAACTATAAGGCTGTAGAAGTCTATTTTGATGATAAAGGGACTAGGCGGGAACACTTATGCGCCTTTGGATTCTGCGACACACTCGAAGATCAAAAGCGTCGGTTTATGCCGGATGTTCAGCTTTTTGAGATTTCAGATGCAGAACTTGAGAGTCTAAAGACAGCGTATGAAAAAGAATAGTTCTATGCTCAACAAAGAAATCGCGGAAGGTACGGTGATCCGCGAGGTAAAAGCCGTAATTGAATTAACCGGCCTTGCAATCCAACGGATAAATACCGGCGCTTTTGCAATCGGTACCGGCAAGGCGCGCCGCTTTATCCGCACTGCTAACAAAGGAACGCTCGATTTTGAAGGTTACGATAACCGCGGGCGGTTCGTCGGTATCGAGTGCAAGCGTCCGGTTGGCGGGCGTTTATCGGCAGAGCAAAAATACAGAATTAACGACATAAACAAAAAAGGCGGCGTTGCATTCGTGGTAACGAGTGGAGAAGCCGCATTACAGCAGCTGAAAAACGCGGGCTGTATATAACAAACAAGGAGGGCTTTATGGCAGTCATTGTCGCAGTAATGGGAGAAAGCGGAACGGGTAAATCAACCAGTTTACGCAATTTCAAGCAAGGGGAGGCATCGGTAGTTAATGTATCAAAAAAGCCGCTTCCTTTCCGCAACACATTATCAGTTTTAAAAACGGATAACTATCAAGACATTCAAACGATGCTCACGCGGGCGCAGGCAAAAAGTATCGTCATAGACGACGCGCAATACTTAATGGCTTTTGAGTATATGCACCGCGCAAAGGAAAAGGGGTTTGAAAAATTTACCGATATTGGCGCGAACTTTTTTAACCTGACACAAACAGCTGTTGCGCTTCCTGATGATAAGATTATCTATTTTCTTTTCCATATCGAACGAACAAAAGATGGGAATGAAAAGTGTAAAACGATTGGGCAACTGCTCGATGAGAAAATAACGCTTGAAGGGCTTTTTACCATCGTTTTAAAAACAGTCGTGCTATTAGACGGAAGCAATCAACGGCAGTTCTGTTTTGCAACAGTAAACAATGGTAGCGACACGGTAAAAACACCGATGGGGATGTTCGCAGAGCCGCTTATTCCGAATGATTTAAAAGCGGTTGATACGGTTATCCGCGAATATTACGGAATGCCTGAAAACATTTTCACGCCGCCGCATTCCAATACCACGCAGCAAGAAGCAAAGCAGAGAAATGCACAAAACAAAGATATGCCGCCGCAAAATCCTAGCAATCAGCAATCTTCTATTTTAAACTTCGCCAAACCACATGCAGAGACGGTCTAACAGTCGTACCATAAGGAGATATAAGAGCATGAAGAAAAAAGATGAGTTTATTTTTGATGAGAGATTCCATGTATACCGGCTAAACGGCGAAATCATTCCATCCGTTACAAAAATCATCCGCACTATTGCAGGAAAAGATTTATCACATATTCCTCCTGACATTTTGCAAAAAGCAGCGGCGCGCGGTACGGCAATTCATAAAGAAATTGAAACAGGTGTTATTCAATCCGTTGAAGCAAAATGGATTGAACAGAATATCATTCGTTCATCCTGCAAATTTGAGCAGCAGTTTTACCATACCATTGATGATTTTACCTATGCCGGAACTGCCGACATTGTTGCAAGCGATACGCTTTTTGATATTAAAACACAGAAAGAAGCGGACGTATTGAGCTGGGCGCTCCAACTCAACCTGTACAATCTCTTTTTCAAAAAGAAGTGTTTAAAGGTTTTGCATACGCCGAATACGGGTAATTTTTCGGTTGTCGATATTCCGTTTTTATCAATGGAGCAGATACAAGAAGTCATTAGCACCTATTTACAAGGCGCTCAATTACGGGAGGATTTTATGAATACACAGGAAGATAAAAAAGAAGTTGTTGAAATGCCTCCGCTTGCACTCAATCTTGAGGTTGTTGAACAGAATATCGGCACACTGAATACAAACGCCGCACAGCTATTAGAACGAGTTAAAGAGCGTCTTGCGTTTTATTCGATAGACCGCTATAGCGGCAAAAACATCGCAGCGGCAAAAAAGGATAAGGCAGAGTTAAACAACGCGGCGCAAATGCTCAATGCAGAACGTATCCGCATTGAAAAAGAATTTATGAAGCCGATCGAAACATTTAAAGCAACAGTTTCAGAAACGGTAAGTCTCATCAAAGAATGCTCGGCAAATATTGATGTAATTGTCAAAGAAGTTGAGCAAAAAGAAAAAGATAATAAGAAAGCGATCATTATCGAATACTTTGAATCGCTTCATTTTTCACTTGTTGATTTTGAGATGCTGTTTAATCCGAAGTGGCTTAATAAAACAACAAAGCTCAAAGACATTCAAGACGAGATGCGCGGGCGGATTGAAAAGATTGAAGCCGATTTAAGTGTTCTTGAGCGTATCGGAGAAGCGGAAGCGAAGCAATATTATTTATCAACGCTGAACCTCGATGCGGCTCTTGCAAAAGCGGATGAAATCAAAGCGAACAGGGAACGGCTTGCTGCTCTTGAAAAAGCTCAGGCAGAACAAAAAGAGCACGCATTGTCCGAAAAAGAGCGGCTCGATATGGAGGCGGCCGGAGAAGAAATCCCCTTGGCATACGATGCTTATTGTCCATCTTCGACATCTTTCTCCGATTCGGCACAGACAGAAACGGAGCCACAAGAAAGAGAAGAAAAGTTACAGGTTACTTTTATGGTAATTGGAACGGCAGATCAGTTAGTTGATCTTGAGGCATATATGAAAAAGGCACAGTTGCGCTATACATTTCAATAGGAGGATAGAAGTATGTTTAATGATTATCAAATAGATGAGAACTATTTTAACAACAATTTCAAAGCAGGTGAATGGGAATGTACTATATCCAAGGTAGAAGAGAAGGTGTCAAAGAAGAGTAATCCGATGATCGCTCTTTCGTTTACAATCGATGAGCAAGGGACGCTGTATTATTACATTGTCGATGATGTAAGTTCCGAAGAAGCATGGAGACGGCGTAATCAAAACTTGACTCGCTTTTTTGATTGTTTTTCAATCCCGCGTGGAAACTTTAATTATAACTCATGGATTGGAAAAAGAGGCATTATCAAAATCGACAAACGCGCTCCGAATGAGAATGGAGAGCAAAAGGGTTTTGAGGTAAAAGCCTTAATCGTACCGCAGCAAATGCAGCAAAATAATAATAACGGAACTTATCCGCAGCAAAGAAATACAATACCCAATCACCAATCGTACCCTCAACAAGGACAGAGCGCAGCGGTGGCTAACGGATATCAAGGCTATAATCAAACATCTCCGCAAAATAGTTATAGTCAAAGACCGTCGGCGTATCAAGGAACGGTACCGCAGAATACACAGCCTGCTACTACCGATCCTGAAAATTTTGACAATATACCGTTTTAATTGAAGGAGCCTTAATCCATGAAGAGCATCACGGTAACGCTGCATAGAGTTTTTAATAAAGGGCATCTCTGCTTTGAGCTTCCCAACAATCTCGTAGACAAGGAAGGGATAAAACAAATCCTTTCTTATTGCCGCGATAAGAAAAATGATTATGTCAGCGTTACCCTGACGCCTCCGCGCCGCCCGCGTAGTACAGGAGATCACTCGCAAAATCATCACTTAAACGGACACATCATGCAGATATGCGCGGACACCGGCAACGATTACGAAACGGTAAAGGCGAAGGTTAAAATGATTGCCTGCGAATGTTTCGGCTATCCATATACCGAGTTCCAGGGTGTAATCGTTCCGCAAGGTGAATCGAAAGCGAGTACAGAGGAATGCGCGTATCTAATAGAAGCAGCGCATTTATTAGCCGCTGACTTAGGCATTATCCTAAAAGAGGAATAACAGATGACAGAGCAGCAAGAAAAACAGCGCCGCTATGCACTGGCAAAAAGCGGCGGGGTATGTGAAGTATGCGGGCAGCGCCCTTTATGTGGAGCGTTGCAAGGGGCGCACCGGATTGGCAACACAAAAACAAACCGTGCGAAATACGGCGATTTTATTATCGACCATATTTTAAATATCGGCATGACGTGCAGCCAGCGGTGTAACGGTGCGCTTGATATTAGCCGAAACGAGGGCGCTTGTATTGCGCTTTGTAAAGCGATTTACGAGCGGGAGGCACTCAAATATCAAACGGATAGACAGTAGGCAGCTTCCGTTATTGTTCGATATTCCGTACTACAGCGAAGCGCAAACAGACAATCAAAGATTTATGAATATGCAAAAACGCTACATCATAGATAACGATACAAAAGCGCTTGCCGATATGTACCGGCTCGGTGTGAGAGTTGCGCTTAAAATGATTAACAAGTTCGCAGGATCGAACCGGCACCTTCAAAGCCTTGCGCGGATGGAGCGGAGCGAGAAAGCGCATAGCGCCTCAAGCTACATTATCGAACAATACTTAAAGCGGCCTACGTTCTACATAAAAAAAAGCTATACGGCATACCTGTATAAAAGAGTCCAGTATGAACTTTTTTATCATCGGAAAATCGACGCAGCGATTATCTACTGCGATATGACAAACGCGCTTTATTCATAGCGAGGGGGAATGTATGACACAGGCTTATTTAATTGCATATCGTGATAATGCGATACGGCAAATGAATTACTTCCATGAAGATAAGAATATGTACACCTTCTGGCGGAATGTGTATCGGCACTATCAAAATAAAATCGCAGAAATGCGCCATGCTGCATTCTTCGTTCGTAATGAAGAAAGCGGAAGAATTTAACGACTCTGTAAGCGGGTTATAAAACAAGTAATACACGCCGGATAAGACGGCGAGGAGGTGTGTTATGGAAAAGGTCGCATTGCAAACACTTAATGGCGGTGCGGTGATCGACTTGTTCAATGCAGAGTATGAAAAACTACTTGCAAACGTGAACGATGAGAATACCAAGCCAGAAGCAGCGCGAAGTATCAAAATTGAGTTGAAAGTAAAACCGGAAAAGACGCGGCGAGTAGCAACCGTACATATATCGGTTACGTCTAGTCTCGCTCCGATTAAACCGGCGGAAACGGTCATCTTCTTTGATACCGACAATGGGGAGCTTGCCGCTTTTGAAGATGATCCGAAGCAGCAATCGCTCGATTTTAAAGCTGGCACAGTAGCTGCCATAGGAGGTTAAACGTATGGATTTTGGAAAAGAAGCAATCGAAAAGATTGAACAGCTGGTAAAAGACAGCTATGCCGTACAGGTAGATGGTAAAACATACAGTGCGCAGGATTTAGAACCTGTACTGTATGAGCCTAAGGCGTCTGCTATCGAGATTTCAACACTTACAGGGTTTGTTGATTTTATCGAGAGGAATATTGATGATCTCGATTTTGAAAATTATTACACTGCTGTTGTTGACGATCCCGAAAGAGTTATGTTGTGCTCTGCTCTTTCGGGAGAAGAGAGAGCTCGAGAGGTGCTTGTAAACGCGAGGCTTGATAATTACATGCAGACTTTCCCATTTGGACAGTTTATGCCGCAAGAAGAATTTATCATCAAATTACATTCTCTTTTTGAAAAGAAAGAGGGCGATGATTTTAATTATGTTGCGCTGATGGTTTCAAAAATAGTGCAAGCTGACACGGCCGATACGGATGATGACGGTATTACGCAGCATGTAACCGTCAAAAGAGGCATGAGCGGTGCCTTGAAAGAAAAGGGAGAGATAAAGCCGATTGTTCGTCTTTCTCCGTATCGAACATTCAGAGAAATTGCGCAGCCTGAAAGTCAATTTTTATTGCGTATCAGAACTGGTGATAACGGAGCGGTACAAGCTGCGTTGTTCGAAGCTGATGGCGGAGCATGGCGCAATGAAGCGCGCTTACGGATTGCTGCATACTTGAAAGAACATATCAAAGTATCGGTGATTGCTTAACACCTTTACTCCCTGCTGCTTTTATATCGGCGGGGAGTATTTCCTTAAAAGGATATTGAAGCATGACATACGAAGAATTTTTGAAAGAGAAAATCGCAATCGCATCATCAAGCGGTTTTTCTGTAGCTGAAAATGACATACATCCTATTTTAAAGCCTCATCAAAAAGATGCCGTAAAGTGGGCAATTGCCGGAGGCTGCCGTGCTGTTTTTGCAAGTTTCGGCTTAGGCAAAACGGTTATACAGCTCGAGATACTCCGTTTGATTTTAGCAAGAGAAGGCGGCAAGGCGTTGATTGTAACACCTTTGAATATCGTTGACGAATTTTATCACGATGCGCAAATGCTTCTTGATAATCTTCCTATACGGTATATTAAAACGCAAGAAGATATAGCGGCGGCAAGTGAAGCAATTCTTATTACAAATTATGAACGTGTGCGGGATGGGAATATCAATCTTGAATCATTCACAGCATGTAGTTTAGACGAAGCGTCTGTACTGCGTTCTTTCGGCTCAAAAACCTATCAAGAGTTTTTGCCAAAGTTTAAAAATGTCAAATATAAGTTTGTTGCAACAGCGACGCCCTCTCCGAATAAATATAAAGAGCTTATCCATTACGCAGGTTTTTTAGGCGTGATGGACACCGGTCAAGCCCTTACCCGTTTTTTTAAGCGGGACAGCACGAAAGCTAACAATCTTACACTTTATCCGCATAAAGAAAAAGAATTTTGGATATGGGTTTCCACGTGGGCGCTTTTTATTACAAAACCTTCCGATGTTAATCCTTCCTATTCCGATAGCGGGTATGATTTACCGGCGTTAAACGTTATCTATCATAAGGTATCGGTTGATAATGCAACGGCCGGATGTGAAGATGACGGGCAAGTAAAAATGTTTCGAGATGCCGCGCTCGGTTTAAAAGAAGCATCGAAAGAAAAGAGAGACAGTATCAGCGATCGAGTAGCGCAAACACTTCAGATAGTGCAGGCCGCCCCTGAAGATCATTTTATCCTCTGGCATAATTTAGAGGCAGAGAGGCACGCTCTTCAAAAAGCCTTCCCTGATGCAGGTTTTGTGTATGGCAGTCAAGATCTTGAAAAGAACGTCGAAATTACGAGGGCTTTTAAAAGTGGCAAATTGCAATATCTTGCGACCAAGCCTGATATATCGGCACAAGGCGGCAATATGCAATACCATTGCCACAAATGTATTTTTGTCGGTATTGATTATAAGTTCAATGATTTTATCCAAGCCGTACACCGCATCTATCGGTTTCAACAGTCGTACCCTGTTGAAGTACATATTATCTATACCGAAAGCGAACAAGCAGTATTAAAGGCATTAGAGGAAAAATGGGAGCAACATAAGCATCTTGTATTCCAGATGACAGAAATTGTCCGTAAATACGGATTATCCTCAGTAACACTTGCAGAAAAACTTGCCCGTACCATCGGTGTTGAAAGAAAAGTAGTTGAGGGTAAGAATTTCAAAGCAGTCTTAAACGATAATTGTATCGAGCTTCCTACAATGGCAGATAACACGGTTGACCTCGTTGTTACCTCAATTCCGTTCAGCAATCACTATGAGTATACGCCAACCTATAACGATTTCGGACACAATGAGAATAACGAAAAGTTCTTTCAACAGATGGATTTTCTCACTCCGCACCTCTTGCGGGTATTAAAACCCGGACGTCTTGCTTGTGTTCACGTCAAAGATCGTATCTTATTCGGTAATGCAACCGGAGACGGAATGCCGACAGTAGATCCTTTTAGCGATATGACGGTCTTCCATTTTTTAAAGCATGGGTTTCGCTATATGGGGCGCATTATTATCACCACCGATGTAGTACGAGAAAATAATCAAACCTATCGGCTTGGATGGACTGAACAATGCAAAGACGGTTCAAAAATGGGTGTAGGATGCCCTGAATACATTCTGCTTTTCCGAAAGTTACCAACCGATACAACGAAAGCATACGCAGATACTCCGGTACAAAAGACAAAAGAAGCATATAGCCGCGGCAGGTGGCAAATTGATGCGCACGCATATTGGAGATCAAGTGGTAATAGGCTTGTGACACTTGAGGAATTAAAAGAATGTCCGGTATCCGATATGCAAAAATTGTACCGGCGCTATTCAAAAGAGCATGTTTACAATTATGCCGAACATGTCCGGCTGGCAGAAGAACTAGACGAAGCGCGGAAGCTACCGGCTTCATTTTCTGTTATTAGCAACGCTTCTCCAAGTGAGTATGTATGGGATGATGTCAATCGTATGTATACGCTCAATAGCGAGCAGTCGCGAAAAGCGCTTAATATGCACATTTGCCCGCTGCAAATAGATGTTGTTGAACGCCTTATTGAGCGATACTCAAACCCAAAAGAAGTAATTTACGATCCGTTTGCGGGGCTTTTTACCGTTCCGTATATTGCTGTAAAAAAAGGCCGCTATGGTATCGGACATGAGCTAAACGAGATTTCATTTAATGATGGCGTTGCGTATTTGAAAGAAGCTGATATTGAAAAGACAGCGCCAACGCTTTTTGATTTTGATGATTTTAAAATTACAAAATAACGGAGTTTCAATATGGCGGAAAGTTTTATCTTTTATGAAACCTTTGCAAAACAATTAAAACTATTAGACAAAGAATTGCGCTATAGGTTTTATGAAGCGATTATTGAATACGGGCTTTACGGTACGAAGCCTGATTTTACGGGGCTTGAGGCGTGCGCCTGGCTTCCGATACAAGAAGCTATCGACAATGCCAAAGCCCGCCGCATAAAAAACACCGAAGACGGGAAAAAAGGCGGACGGCCGGAAATACCGCAAGAAATACAGCAGGCTGTCTGTGAAGATTTACAAGCAGGGCTGACACAAAAAGAAATTGCTGAAAAATATGGAGTATCACAACAAGTTGTATCAAAAATTAAAAAAGAGGTTTATGGTACCACGTACTATAAACCCTCGTCAAATACCACAAACCTTGATGTAGATGTAGATGTTAATGGTGATGTTAATGGTGATGTTAATGAAATAGTATCCCCGCCGGAAGAACCGGACGGGGATGTAAACCCTACACCTATTAAAAAAACACAAATAATTCCAGAACAAGCGGAGCGTTTAGCGCACCTACTCTATGACCTCCACCGGCAGTCAGACCCTCATTTTACTACCAGTCAAAAGCATATTGAGCAATGGGCGAGGGATATCGAAAAACTCAACCGCATTGATAAACGCAGCTATGAAGACATTGAGAAAGTAATCCGCTGGGCAAAAACGGCGGATAATTTCTGGTGCCCAAATATCATATCCGGCTCAAAATTGCGAAAAAAATATCCGCAGGTCTTTTTGCAAATGCAACAGCAATACGCCCGCTCCCCCCCTGAAGGGAAAAATAAGCGGTTTGATTACAACGTAACCGGCGCTCAAGAAGAGATGCCGTTTTAAGCTCAAGGAGGAATTATGCGCACGTGTGAAATAAAGCAAGCAAAAAACTGTATTCCACGTTTTCACGGCAAAGAGGGAACCTTTCACTGCAAAAAGCACGGGAACGTGAAGGTAATGCACCTAGACGGATCAACCAAGCCGCCAGAATGTCCTTTGTGTATGCAAGAGCAGGAAGAACAAAAAAAGAGAGAAAAGTTTGAAGAACAGCGAATAAAGCATCTGCTGAAAATCGGGATTCGAGACAAGTATTTTAACGAAAGCTTCGTCACTTATAATCCACCAAACGAAAAAGCAGCGCAGTATCTCCAAGACCTTTACGAACTTGCCAAAAATCCGCGCGATACGTTTGTTTTGATGTATGGGAACGGCGGAACAGGTAAAAGCCATCTTGCAAGTTCGGCGGCGATACTCAACAACGGAATATATACGACATGGGAACTTTTAGACCTAAGACTTCGATCAACGTATAACAGCTATGCAGCAAAGAAAACAGAATATCAGATGACGATGTATTTCTGTACCATTCCGTTTCTTGTTATCGACGAAATCGATAAGGGTAAAAACGAAGATGCAAAGATGCGCTGTTTATCGCTTATTTGCCGCGAACGGTATGAGCGCAATCGCCCGCTCTGGCTTGCGGGTAATTGTAATTATGAGTGGGTAAAAACAATGCTTGACAGTTCTGTTATTGACCGACTGAAAGAAAAGGGGAAGTCGTTCAATTTCTTCTGGGAAAGCTACCGGCCGAAGCTGCGGGAAGCAGAAGCGATTTAGAGAGGAGGTAAAGGAAAAATGGTAAGCAAACAAAAATACAATGAAATTTTCAAACTAAAAGGTATGCTTGAAAAAGCAGCCATACCTTTTGATTTTAGCGAACTGAACGGCGGTTTTCATATCGTATATCCATGCTCTGATGGCGCGGTCTGCTCTGTCATTGAGCATGACTTTAGCTATGGTCGTCGGAAGGATTTACTTGAAATACAAGGTCTTATGACTGAAAAGGAAAGACTTGACACAGACGATGATGTGCTTGGGTTTTTAACTGCGCAAGATGTATTTAACCGTATTGAAAAGCACTATAAAAATGAGGAGGCATAAATCATGGAATTTGACAAATCGAGAGTATACACCGCGCTTAATGCGGATGAATTGAAGATTGGGAGTGAGTGTTTTTTTGCTGATACGATATTTCACCTACGAAAAGAAGTAACAACTTGGTTCATCTCAAGTACGCTTGAAAGAATAGAAAGCGACGATTTCACTGCACGCTTTGTAGACGAAGGTGGCAATCGTTATATCTATGCCTACCTTATCGAACCGCCCGCCGAACCGAAATACAAGCCGTTTGAAAGCAATAAAAAAGTGCTGGAAGCAATTAAAAAACACGGCGGATGGGTACAACATAAAGAAGATGGTTCTTTCTTTTTTATTTGCGGTATAGATATAGATGGAGGAGAGGAAGAGGCTATACAGATGGGAGTCGTTTGGTATGAAGTAGGTGAGCTCTTTAGCAACTATGTCTTTGCCGACGACGGCAGCCCCTGCGGAGAATTGATGGAGGAATAAAATAATGAAAAGACTTGCAACACATAGAGAGCTTGCAAAATGGTGCGCACAAGGGAAAGGTGAATGGATGCACCGACCATCTAATTCAGGCACTGTGTACACGATGTATAAATATAACGAAGGTGAAGCGGATTGCTGTATCACAGAACATGCAATAACAAAGCAACGGATTGTCGTTCGGCGTTGGAACAGTATGGAGTGGAACGCTCCGACAAAGGAATGTTTATATGACAACGCTAAAGGGACTGAGATATATGAACACTAAAAAAGAAAAGCGTATATATTACGATCCTTCGGATATGGAACTCCGTTCATCAGCGCTTTGTTTTTCGATGAAGTTTAAGGGCGATGTGGTAACGAGCGAATTTCTCCGTTATAACGTTATCTCCCGTCGCGGCGATATTATTGAATTGTATATCGAAGAAAAAGATATGTATGTGCACCTGTCATTAGCCGATTTTTTGCGCTGCATTAAAAATTATGAGAATGACAAATGACCTACCTATCCGTCTGCTCCGGTATAGAAGCGGTAAGCGTTGCATGGGAGCTTTACAATCGGAAACAGTATGGCGGTTCCGGTAATGCGGTGGATTGGAGAAAGGATTAAAATGATGGAGGGGTAAATAAATCTAAAAACATCCTAAAAAGTCGCCTTGAGCATGACTATAAGGGTATGGCATACAATGTTTTATCCGCTCAAAAAGCATTTCATAAATCCGAAATTCCGAAGGGGTAGGCATGGGCGGTAGAAAGAAAAAGCATTACAAAAGACAAGAACTACTTGAAGCGATAAAAAATTCGGGAGGCATAATTACAACGATAGCTCTTGCTCTTGGTTGTGATTGGCATACGGCAAAAGCGAATATAGACCGGCACGAAGAAACACGGGAAGCGTATAGGGATGAGCTTGAAACAGGACTTGACCTCGTAGAGGGTAAGGCGTTCGAGCAAGCGCGGGGCGGAGACGGAGCAATGATCCGCTTTATTCTTGCAACCAAAGGACGAGCGCGAGGGTATGGAGACGCCCCGCCACCTGAAAGCACTGCTCTAGAAGATAACACGTTGAGGATAGAAATAGATGACACTACCGAGTAGTACCCTTTTTGCAAAAGTATACAATAGCGCATTCAAGGCAATTATGGCGCATAAAAAAGAGCGGTATACGTTTACCGGCGGGCGAGCAAGCTGTAAATCATCGTTTATCTCGATTTGCATTGTCCTATTGATTGTTATGTTTCCAGATTATAACGCGCTCGTTATCCGAAAGACGGCCAACACTTTGCGCCGTTCCGTGTTTGAACAGATCGTATGGGCAATAAGGCTTTTAGGTCTTGAGCGCCGGTTCCAGATACCGCGCAGTCAAACTGCTGCCTTGCCGATTATCTACAACCGCGGAGGCAGCATACAGCAGCGGATATTATTCGCAGGCTGCGATGATCCGGAAAAAATCAAATCACTGAAAACCGCATCGGGGTATTTTGCTATTTTGTGGGTAGAAGAAAAGACTGAATTTTCAGCAAATGAATTGCAGAATATCCGTATATCAGCATTACGCGGCGGCAAGACATTTTATATCTTTGAAAGCTATAACCCACCGAGTGCTACACGGCACTGGTGTAATATTGAAGCGCGCACACCCGATAGCAACCGCATGGTAATACACACTACCTATCTCGACATCCCGGCGGCGTGGCTAGGGGAGGCAATCCTCCACGATATAGCGCATACAAAAGAGACGAACGAGCGAGCATACCGGAATATCTACCTTGGAGAAGCAACCGGTACCGGCTTAAACGTCTTTGAAAATGTCAAACTACAACCGATTACGGACGATCAGATAAAGGCATTTGATTACCTATACCGCGGCGTTGACTGGGGCTATTACCCCGATCCGTTCCAGTATGTAGCAGTCGCATATCAAAAAGCGACGCTCTATGTTTTTGATGAAATGCGACTTTACAAGCACGGAAACATAGAAGCGTTCAATGCCTTAAAAGACCACATGAATAACCAGCACGACAGGTACCGGTTCGATACGCGACAAGAGGGCGAAAAAGACGGAATAGCACTGGAGCGCATTACCGCCGATAGTGCGGAGCCGAAAAGCATCGCAGACTTTCGGGCGTTTGGAGCGGATATGCGCGGGGCAATAAAGGGAGCGGGCAGCAGGGACGCCGGTTTTAAGTGGTTGCAAGGGTTGGATTCTATCATCATTGATCCGGTACGGTGTCCGCACGCAGCCGATGAGTTTACCCTCTATGAGTACGAAATAGACAAGCGAAGCGGAGACGTAATGACAGGATACCCAGACGGACAGCCGGACCACTGTATGGACGCGGTGCGGTATGCAATGGAAGCAGTGTACCGGCGAGCGGGGGCGTAAGATGACTATAGGGAGTAGAGACGCACAATGTTTGAAGCGATAAAAGGATTTTTTATGAACATACTAAACCTCTTTAAAAGTTACACCATCAAAGAAGTAACCGGTATCGATACGCATATTTCAAGCGTTATGTATGAGCGTATCAGGCTCTGGGCTGATATGGCCGCGGGGCAGGCTCCATGGAATGAGAAAGCCCCGCCGTGCGGTGTGCTTGACCAGATAGCGGGACGGCTTGCCATGATGGTATTACGTGAGATTGCCATAGAAGTACGAAGCGATGCTATTAAACCGGTATTGGAGCATTTAGACGCAAACATAGATAAAATCGTTGAGTATATTACGCTTTTAGGCAGCGCTCTAATACGACCGATTTACAGCGCAGGCAAGCTCCAATATGAAGCGTTGCCATTAGGGAACTACTTACCGACAAGCTATGATTTTGACGGCACCCTTACCGGCGCGCTGATATTCAAGCAGATTGTAGACGGCAAAAAGCTGTATTTATTGGTAGAGCAACACACCTACAAAGACGGCGCTCATTCGGTTGAATGCACCCTATACCGTAACGACCTCGGAAGTATGCATAAGGTCAACTTAACCGATTGCCAGCAAACCGCCGACATAACCCCTGCGTATACATGGCAGCACGTCAAGCAGCCGATGATTATTGAGTTTCGCAATCACAGCACCAATAAAATTGACGGCTCAAACGTACCGGTTGCAATTATCGCCGGTGCTGAAAATCTGATACGGGATGCAGACGAGCAGTACGAGCGAATGAACTGGGAGCAAGAAGGCGGAGAGCTTAGGGTATTTGCCGACCGCGATATGTTTGAAAAGCGGGTGATAAGGGACGGCGGCACGGTTGGGGTGAAAATGACAAAAAGCCTCAATCGGCTCGTTACGATGATAGACGGGGATGGCAGCCCCGACGGCAAGAAGATTACCGAACACGCCCCCGACCTCCGCACCGCTTCACAAAATGAAATGTTTCAACAGATACTCCGCCGCATTGAACTTACCTGCAACATCGGCAAGGGGACGATTTCCGATATGGAAAGCGTTCAGCAAACCGCAACGCAGTATTCAGGCGGCAGGCAGGAACTCTACGCAATCATTGACCGGATAGAGGATGAAATAGAGGTAAAGTACCAGCAATGCGCCGATGTCTTTGCGTATATGGCAGCCGCTTATGGTCTAGGCAGCAATGATAGCCATATTACCGTTACATGGAACGATGATGCCACACGAAAAGATGTGGTACAAGCAAAGCAGTTAGAGATGCAAGAGATTAGCGCCGGAATACGGGACAAATGGGAGTACCGGCGGGACTTTTTCGGAGAAGATGAACCAACCGCTAAAGCGAATGTCCCGATTGAACCGGTGCAGTCAAGCCCTTTTGATTTAGCGTAAAGGAAGGAGGTATAAAATGGAAATTACAGAGTATAATATTCAAGAGGCAATTCAAGCTTTAAGGCAATGTGCAGCGGAGCATGAAAGCGAGCACGTTTGTACCGGAGCTGTTGTAACAAAGGATATATGCCACGATGTTGCCATATATCTGGAAAATAATGCACGACAAGCAAAAAAATTAAAAAGAATTTCTCTCGAGCTTAAAAAAGAGGAAGTTCTAGAGTACCTTATAGAAAATTGTTCAAAATTATTATATTTTGCAGCAACGCAATTGCGTAATTTTAATGGAAAAACCCCTACAGAGATCAGCATGAGCAGCAATGCAATACGACTTGAAAAACAATCGGCAGAAGTTTTATTTGCTCTCGAGTTATCCATAACATTACTACATCCGAATTACCCCGAAACCTTTAAGCGAATACAGAAACTGCGCAACGAGCGGCTAGACTACTTTATGCACGTCTTGAACATGAATACCAATATGGAATAGTCCATGCTCTCGCCCCGCTACCTTGCCGGTCTTTCGGATGACCTCGTAGAAATTTACTCACAACTTGAAATCGACATACTCCGCGATATGGCGCGGCGTCTTGCGCGGGTAGGTAAAATCACCGAGGCAACCAAATGGCAAGCGCAAGTACTAACCGAGGCGGGCGGATTAAAACAGGATATCGCGCGGATATTGCATAAATACGATAAGCGCATTGTTCAAGAGATACAGGAAATCTTTAACGACGCCCTGATAAAAAACGCCCGCGCCGACAATCGCATTTTTGCCGAAGCGACCGGCCGCACCATAAGCGATAACAATGCGCAAATGATGCTTGCGACAATGAAAAAAACGCATGAAGATTTATCACGTCTTACCCTTACCAGCGCCGAGGTAACGAACAAAACCTTTCTCAAACAGGCAAACAATGCGTATATGCAAGTAACAAGCGGCGCATTCGATTACGATACGGCAATGAAGATAGCCGCAAATGAAATAGCGAAAAACGGCGTAACAACAATGATAACCTATACGAACAATGCCAAGCCCGTAAGGCGCAGCCTTGAAAGCGCCGTTCGTATGAATATCCTAACCGGTGTCAATCAAACCGCTTCACAGCAAACGATGGATAACTGCGAGGCACTCGATTGCGATTTAGTAGAGGTTACCGCGCATATAGGAGCAAGACCTGAACATGAAGAATGGCAGGGTAAGGTATACAGCGTAAGCGGCAAAAGCGAAAAATACCCGCCGTTTAGTGTATGCGGTTACGGAGAGGCGGATGGTATCTGCGGTATCAACTGCCGACATTCCTTTTATCCGTATTTTGAAGGGATGGAAAAACACTACAGCCAAGACGATTTAGACGAAATGAGTAAGGAGACGGTAGACTACAACGGCAAAAGCTATAGCCGCTATGAAGGGGAACAGCAATTACGGCATATTGAACGGACAATACGGCACTACAAAAAAGAAGCAGCAACACAGGATGCAATGGGGATTGATAACACCGCCGCCCGCCGTAAAATCGGCGAATGGCAGGCAAAGGCGCGGGACTTTACCGAGCAAACCGGTATTAGACGCGACAGGGCGAGAGAGTATATCGGAATGCCGAACGGAGAAAAACAGCCGAAAGCGTTGAAACCGCAAGTAGTGCACGCATTTACACAATCCCAGCCGGTCAATCAAGCAGTTGTACAAAAGATGGCTGACATGAACGCCAAAGCTGATACCTTCTATGTTGCAAGTAGCAGCCTAGATAATCTTGTTACAAAAGCGCAACATACGCAAACAATGACAACTATACAAAAAATACAGCCGGTAGAAGGAAAGAATTTAGCAGGGAGATTATTTGTTAAACGAGACCTCAAAGATATAAACGAGGTATTAAAAGCGCAAGGCTTTGACGGCAAGCCAACCGTTCTCAATAAAACCGAATTTTTGAAGGCCGTAAAAGATGACACCTTTATAGCGCAACGGACATACACCGCACCAAGCAAAGAGAAACTCGATGAGTATATCAATATGTTGCGAAGCGGCGATTTTTATGTCGACTGCAGAACTGGCGGCAGAGCGCACGGGAAAGGAATGTATGCAGCGGCGGATTATACGAAAGGTAAAGACTTACGCCGTGTGATTGATGAGATGACACATTATCAAAATCTTGGCGCAATCCAGCGCGGCGAGCATTACACTATGACCGAAACATTGACAATAGATCCGAGTGCAAGGATTATTGATGAAGCGAATGTCGTAAATGAATTTATTTACCGATACACGCAAGAGCTAAAGGCTCAAGGCTATTCAACAAGAGAAATAAACGATAAAATCATTAGTAACGGCTGGAGGAATCGTGATAAAGGCGTTCTTGCCTCACTTATGGGATATGACGTAATACGAGCAATCCCAAGTCCGTTCCGTGCTGATTACATGGTTATATTAAACCGTACAAAACTCATTTTACTAGGAGGAAACGAATGAGCAACGAAAATCATATAGGCATAAGATATTCAAAAGATGGTGATATTGAAACATACGACACACGGACGGGGAAAACAACGGGACATATCTCAACAATGGGAAATATGATAGAGGAAACGCAGGAAGATAGAGAGCGCTACGAAAAAGAATGGGAAGAGGCAATGAAAAAGCACGGCTATGTCTATCACCGGCGGCGGACAAAATAGCAAAGCTCAAAAACAACTTTAAATATTTATAACAAAAAAATAACACTTTTCTCATCAAAACCCGCATCTTTTTGCGGGTTTTTTCATTTCAGCCTAACTATAAGGGTATGAGAATAATCACAGATGAATTATATGCCGCACTTATTGCGCATTTAGCAAAAGACGAAAAGGTATCGCTTTTTCAAAAGCTGCTGTTGAGTAAGCCGATGGAGCAAGATACCGCGCCGCCTAGTGAAACGCTTGAAAGCGAGAATGAGGGGGACGCCGAATGAAATATATAAAAGGAATTCCGCGGGGCAATATCGGCGCAAGCAAATGGAATGTAGATGAAAATATTGCAGCAGGTCAAGGGATTTTTGCAACACCCCCTGATAGAGTTTCGATGGTTACTGTTTCGGTTCATATTCCTGAAGGACATGCCCGCTTTACTATTGAAGCAACTTATAGCAGCCCTTGGAATATTGGACAAGATGGAACCGGCGGCTACTGGGATCCTCCGGACGAAACCCATACCGAATATACAGAGAATACAAACATTACCATTGCCAACACAGTAACAGGGGTGCGGGTTACCTGCCTGGATGCTGACAAGATAATCAACGTTTGTTTTGCGGGGTAGGCTATGCAATACGGAAACCTTATACCAAAGATATACCCGACAGGCATATTTATCCAGAGTATCGAACAGACTAAAACAAGCGACGAATCCGGCGGAGAGAATGTCTTTACGGCAACGCTTACCAATCATACGCAGCAGCATTTTGTAGTAAAAAACGGAAAGACGGGATCTGGCTGTGAAGGCATAAACGAGATACGGGCAAGTGTTGATAGTAATGTTGGAACGCCGAGCGTAGAAGTAGTCGAAACGGATGCAGGCGCTAAAAAAAATGTCAACTTTATTTTTAAAAATCTGAAAGGTGAAACGGGCAATATCGCACTTACTGAAGAAGTAAAACAGCATATAAGCCAATCTGTTGCATCAGCGAATCAGTATACCAATAATTTGTTAATCAAAATCTTTCAAAACGGCTATATCCAAGGGCCGGGGATGAAAAGCCCGCTGGAAGATACCGCCCTTCATTTTGAGGGCTATAGTTGGTACGAGGTCAACTATGACGGTAACTTTTTTAGAGCGAAAGGGCGAAATGCGAAGCCGTTTAGTTCCAAAAAATTGACTAAAGAACAAATCAAGAATGGTGATTATATCTTTCAAGATGATGAGCAAGAGGATGCTATCAGGAATATAAAGGGCAGTTTTAAAAAAGGACAAGGAGGATATGAGAGTTTTGATTATACCGGCTGTTCTGGTGTTTTTCAAGCGAGCGATACCCATAGAACAAATGACACAGCCACTGGTGTGACAGTGTCGCAGTATGATAATACCAAGCAAATCATTTTTGACACATCAAAAGATTCAAACCTAAAAACAGCCGAAGAAAATCGATCTCGAAACTTGACTTTTATAGTCTGGGTATTGGTAAAAGACGAATAAAAGGAGGTTATGCTATGGAATTTGTAGAAAGACTTGAAATTGAAAATAATATCATTACAAGTCACGTTATCGGCGAGAAGCCGAAGAAAGAAAAAGAGGGAATTACGTACCTTTACGGAAAGAATATACAAGCCAATATCGGCGATGATATCCGTATGTACACTGACTTACAGACAGGGACTAAAAAGCCGTTTACGCAGCTGGTTGAAGAAGGGCTCGTCCCGGTGCCCGAAGGCAAGAAGCTCAATGAAGCCGGTACGGATTTTGTCGATATGACGGACGCCGAAAAGGTTTCCGCCGGTCTTATTCAGCTCAAGGCCGATGAAAAAATTGAAGGTGATTATATTGTAAAAAAATCAAAAAAAGAGCTTTACGATGAAGGTAAGCTATCAAAAGAAGAATACAATCTTTATATCGACAATCTAAGGCAAGCCGCCTATCGACAAGAAGCGGATCCGCTGGGTATGCAGGTAATGCGCGGAGACATAGATAAAGCCGTATGGCTTGCGAAGATAGCAGAAATAAAACAGCGCTATCCGAAGGTAGAATAACTAATGACGATAGAAACATTGCCACATGGCGAATTTATTATAGTGGGTGTTATTGTGCTGGCCTTTATTCTCATGATGAAGAAGGGAGGAAAATTCTCTCTTTTCGGGCAGACGGTAGAGGTGCCGGTCGGTGGTAAAAAGCAAAAAATTGACACTATCGGTTTGATGTATCTCATGAAAGACGCCTGCGAGCGGATAGAGCTACTCCGTAAAGAACGAGCAGAAGATATATTGCCGGACATATCGTATTTATTAACCGGCATCAGCCGCCTTTCCTGTTGTATGTACCGAGCAGAGGCGATCCTTAATAAACGGTTGTACAAAAACGGATTTGAAGATTTAACCGTTCAGACGGTTAACGGCTATATCGAACAACTGAACGAGGAACTCTATAGCCACCTACAGCGCGAAATACACAACGCGGGACGATGCACCGCGCACCCGCCTGAACCGATAGAAAAAAGTAAGACATACGCAATTGCGAAGGAGTTCACCCGCAGGGCGGCAGCAATTTACCTCCGTGAGGTGAAGGGCAAAGCAATGATGTATGAGTCCTACCAGCCGCTTTTTGAAAAACTGGGAGATGCTATCCGTGTTGAATTTTGCAAAGAAAAGCGAGAAAAGAAAATAAAGCAGGCGGATGCGCTGCTTGAAGTGCTCCATAAACTGGAAGCTAAAAAAATTGAGGAGGTTTAACGATGGGAGTGATACGGGATATTGATCGGCTTAAGCCGGAACTGGCAAAGCGAACGCGGTTTTTTTTAGCCGAGCTAAAAAAGCGCGGCATAGAAGTCATCGTGCTTGAAACCGATCGAACAGTCGACACACAGCTTGCCTATTATGCGCAAGGGCGTAAACCGCTTGAAGAGGTAAACGCACTCCGCAAAAAAGCGGGCTTATATCTTTTAACGGAAGATGAGAATAAGCACATTGTAACAAAGACGACGCAATCCCGGCATTTTGGCGGCAATGCTGTTGATATTGCACCGGTAAAAGACGGCCGCGTCTGGTGGAATGCACCGGAGCAAGTCTGGAAAGAAATCGGCACTATCGGTGAAGAATGCGGGCTTGATTGGTGCGCAGGCGGATATGGACAGGTGTGGGGTAAGGGTTGGGACAATCCCCACTTTGAACTTATGAAGGGATAGGTACAAATGAGAATCACCAAGGAGCGGTTGATGAATGAGCAGCGATACGATTCTGCTAAAGACACATTGCTACACATAAAGCGTGTTAATGCCTTACTCTTGCAATTCTTGCAAGAGCTGATAAACAGGGCTGTAACACACGATGAATCGAAATTGCATGAACCGGAAAAAATGTTTTTTGATAAAATGACACCGCGGTTAAAAGCTTTAACGTATGGTAGTGAAGAGTATAAACAAGCATTGGCAGAATTAAAACCGGCTCTTGATCACCATTATTCTCATAACAGCCATCACCCTGAGCATTATGACAATGGAATAGATGACTTTACGCTTGCCGATTTAGTTGAAATGTTTTTTGACTGGAAGGCTGCGAGTGAACGGCATAATGATGGCGATGTTTTAAAATCTATCGAAATCAACAAGCAACGCTTCGGCTTGTCGGATCAGCTGTGTAAGATTTTCGAGAACACAGAACGGTGGTTGTGTATAAAAAAATACGATAAATCAAAAGGAGCGGTGAATGAATGAAAAGAATGTTTTTATTGTTTGCCTTATCTGCCTTGTGCTGTTTATGCTTGCCGCTTGCTGTACAGGGGCAGGAGTACGTGATAACGGAAGCGGAGCTTATCAGGTTAGAGAGCATATCGCAGAGCTTAGCAATAAGCAGACAGAATCTGCAATCTCAAGCGAGCGACTTAGCGGAGCGATTGAGGGCGCAAGAGAGCAAAGCGAAAACCTTAGCGGTGAGCTTGCAGCAAGCAGAGAAAACAGCGAACACCTTAAACAATCAATTACAGACGGAGCGGGATACCTTGAAGAATTTGCGGACATCCTACAACAAATCCGAGCAAGAGGCAGCCGAAACAATAGCGGAAAAGCAAGCCCTAATTGACGAAAAAAAAGACACGATCCACCGGCTGACAATTACCGTTATAATGCTTTCAACAGCTCTTGTTGGAGCTATCGTTTTTGCAATCGTAAAATTAAAAAGATTTTTTCCGTTTTTACCGTAAAAACACACCGGAAGCCTAACTATAAAGGTGTAATGCGCAGAAGCTGACAGGCGCGTAATAAAAAAGATCAGCACTCACGATCGGCGGGCAACGCCGTAAAACGATGCGTAACGTGAAGAATATAAAAGAGGAGATGTATGAAGCGAGAATTTTTGGAAGGGCTTAACCTTGAAGCCGCCGTTATCGACCAGATTATGGCAGAGAACGGCAAGGATATAGAGCGCGAAAAACAAAAGACGCTCGCCGCTCAAGAAGAGGCTAAGGAAACTAAAGCGCAGCTTGAAAAAGCGAATAAAACGCTTGAAGGCTTTGCAGACCATGAGCAAATAAAGGCCGATGTTGAAAAGTACAAAGCGGAAGCGGAGGCGGCAAAAAAAGAAGCGGCAGCGAAGATTGCAAGCCTTGAGAGAACCGCCCAAGTAAAGGATTTTTTAAGCGGCAAAAAGTTTGTCAACGATATTACCCGTGATGCCCTCGCGGCAAAGCTCACCGAACAGCTCGGCAGTGAAGAGGCAAAGGGCAAATCGCTTGATGATTTATTTGCCGCCCTTACGAAGGATCAAAAAAACATCCTTGCCGACGATACCGCTCCCGCACCACCGGTACAAGGCAGCATGAAAGGCGGCTCGCACGCAGCCGATGAGCGGGCGGCAGCACGGGCGGTAATGGGCTTGCCGCCTGAAAAAGACTAATACAAGGAGAATAAAAGAACATGGCGAATAACATTCTTACCTTTAAGAAGTACATCGATCAGCTTGACGATGTATACAAATACTCGTCCAAAACGGCCGTTTTGGAAACAAACCCCGCGCTGATAACGCAAGGGGCAAACGCCGGAGAGTTTGTCATCCCAAAGTTGGACATGGACGGCCTCGGCGACTATAGCCGTAATGATGGGTATGTATCCGGCGGTGTTGACCTTAAAAACGAAACGGTCAAATGCGACTTTGACCGCGGGCGGCGTTTTACCGTTGACGCAATGGATAACGAGGAAACGGCAGGGGTTGCATTTGGCCGCCTTGCCGCCGAGTTTATCCGTACCAAGGTTACCCCTGAACTCGATGCGTATCGGTTCGCTAAATACGCATTAAAAGCCGGAACAAAGAAAGCGGCCACGCTCGCCGATGGTGGGGCTGTTATGCAAGCGATTACCGCGGCGATCGGTACGCTCGATGATGCGGAAGTGCCGGAGGAAGGGCGCTACCTTTTCCTTACCCCCGCGCATTTCAACGCTATTCATTCGCTTGATACCACCAAGTCAAGAGAGCTGTTAGCGACATTTGAAAGCCGCATTGTCAAAACTCCGCAATCGCGGTTCTACACTGCTATTGACCAGCTGAACGGCAAGGGCAGCGGAGAGGAAAAAGGCGGGTACAAAAAGAACGCAAGTGCGAAGGATGTCAACTTTATGATTATTCATAAAAGCGCTCTTATCCAGTTTTCAAAGCATGTCGTTGTAAGCATTTTCAGACCGGAAGAAAATCAGCTTGCCGACGGCTGGGCGTTCAATTACCGTTCGTACGGTATTGCCGACGTGTACGAAAACAAGAAGAACGGTATCTACCTGCATACGGCAGCATAATGGAAAAGAGGCGGGCGGTAAACCGTCCGCTTATTTACACTCTATAAATTAAGGAGGCGATAAAGATGCGCACAGTAGGATATATCCCCGAAGAGGGCGCGGAGCAGAAAAAAGAGCCGGTAACGGAACAGGGCGGAACGCCGGCAACGCCCGAACCGCCGGAGCCGAAAGACGACGGAACCGGAACACCGACGCCGCCCGAACCGCCGGCTGATACCAGCAACACGACACCGCCCGAACCGCCGGCTGATACCAGCAACACGACACCGCCCGAACCGCCGGCTGATACCAGCAACACGACACCGCCGGAGCCGAAAGACGATCCCGGCAAAAAGGGCGGGAAGAAGGAATAAGCAATCAATGACACTCTTTGACAAAGTAACCTACGATTTTTACTCTCACACATTAGGACGAGCGGTTATTCCAACCGAGGCGGAGTTTAACACATACCGCCTTAAAAATGTTCTCTTTGTCAAAGGGTTGTATGATGATGGGCTTGTTGTGGAGCGCGAGGCGGACGGCATCGTAAAGGCTACCTGTATGATGATTGAAATAGATTATCAGGAAGGGGGTAGCGACACCGTAACGACGAGCGAAAGCATCGGCGGGTATTCATGGAGCGGCACAAAAAAGAGCGGTGAGGCAAAAAAATACGAATGCTTGAAGCTCTTTTGTCATATCACCGGCGGAGTGCGATAGGAGGTAAGGCGATGATCGGTAGACACCTTTTAATCCATTCCTGTACCGTGCAAGAGGTAAGCGGGTTAAACCGCGACGGCGGCGCGGAGTATGGAGAAAGCATCCTTCTTGAACACGTGCGGATAGTGCCGGCATACAGCGTAAGACGCGGAACCGTCGGTGAAGAAAAGGACGACAAATTACTTCTTTTTATCGACGGGGTAAACAGTACACCGCGCGGGTTTATACCCAAAACCGACAGCGCGGTATTTTGGCAAGGGCAACAATACACCGTCCGCGCCGTAACTCCATGCTACACCGCTGGCAGAGGTTCGCTGGTGCATCATTGGGAGCTGTCGCTTGTATGATTGTTGAATTTCTTGTGTGTAAAGTTGCACAACATCTGGACAGTAAGCGGCTGGAAAATATCGTAAAACAAAAGATAGAAAGCGTACAGCCTTATCTTGACAGTATGGTATTGCAAGACAGTAATTATTTTTGCCCGTTGAAAGATAGCCACCTGCAAAAGTCCTCTATCACCAATACAAAGATTGGAAAAAAACGCATTATCAAAGTTCCGCAAGCGCGGTTCTACACTGCTATTGACCAGCTGAACGGCAAGGGCAGCGGAGAGGAAAAAGGCGGGTACAAAAAGAACGCAAGCGCGAAGGACGTCAACTTTATGATTATTCATAAAAGCGCTCTTATCCAGTTTTCAAAGCATGTCGTTGTAAGCATTTTCAGACCGGAAGAAAATCAGCTTGCCGACGGTTGGGCGTTCAATTACCGTTCATACGGTATTGCCGACGTGTACGAAAACAAGAAGAACGGTATCTACCTGCATACGGCAGCGTAATAGGAAAACAGGCGGGCGGTAAACCGTCCGCTCATTCGCCCTATGACAAGATTTAAAAGGAGGCAATAAGAATGCGTACAGTAGGATATATCCCCGAAGAGGGCGGAACACCGACACCGCCGGAACCGCCGGAGCCGAAAGACGATCCCGTCAAAAAGGGCGGGAAAAAGGAATAAGCAATCAATGACCCCCTTTGATAAAGTAACCTACGATTTTTACTCGGACGAATTAGGGCGAGCGGTTATCCCATCAGCGGCGGAGTTTAACACATACCGCCTAAAAAACGTTCTCTTTGTCAAAGGGTTATACGACGACGGTCTTATTGTAGAGCGCGAAGCGGACGGCATCGTAAAGGCTATCTGTATGATGATTGAAATAGATTATCAGGCAGGCGGCAATGACACCGTAACGACGAGCGAAAGTATCGGCGGCTATTCGTGGAGCGGCACAAAAAAGAGCCTTGAGGCAAAAAAATACGAATGGCTTAAGCTCTTTTGTTATATCACCGGCGGAGTGCGATAGGAGGTAATGCGATGATCGGTAGACACCTTTTAATCCATTCCTGCACCGTGCAAGAGGTAAGCGGGTTAAACCGCGACGGCGGCGCGGAGTATGCGGAAAGTATCTTACTCGAACACGTGCGGATAGTGCCGGCATACAGCGTAAGGCGCGGAACCGTCGGTGAAGAAAAGGACGACAAATTACTTCTTTTTATCGACGGGGTAAACAGCGCCCCGCGCGGATTTATACCCAAAACCGACAGCGCGGTATTTTGGCAAGGACAACAATACACCGTCCGCGCCGTAACTCCATGCTACACCGCTGGCAGAGGTTCGCTGGTGCATCATTGGGAGCTGTCGCTTGTATGACAATCGAATTTAAAGTAAAGCGGCTTGCCGAAGACGGTAAGATTATAAAAGCGAATGTCGTACAACGCATTGAAAGTGTGCAAGGCTATCTTGATTACCTTGTTGTCAAAGACAGTAACTACTTTTGCCCGCTTGAAACAAGCGTCCTGCAAAAGTCGGCTATCATCAATACAACGATGGGGAGCGGGCTTTTAATCTGGCAGACACCGTATGCACGGGCGCAGTATTACGGGGAGCAATTCGACCACAGCAAGCAACGTAACCCGAATGCGTGCGCGAAATGGTTCGAGGCGGCAAAGGCGCGATGGCATTCAAAATGGGTGAGGTTTGTTAATGAAATGCTTAAAAATAGCTGAACGGGTTAATCAGTGGGTTGAAAAAAAAGGCTCATTCCTTTTACCGTCTATAACGACCTTATCCCTTACGCCGACAAAGACGGAGCGGCGCTCCGGCACGATCCAGCCCCCGCAGCACAGCAACGCTATACCGACGGCTCACGCTTCGTAAAATGGAATCTTACCTACTATATCCGCTGTAAGGACGCCGAGAAAGCCCGCGAGTATGCATATACCATTACCAGCGCTTTAGACGGAGTGGAGATAGAAGGGGAAGATGTAGACATTACATGCGAAGCGCTCACCTTGCCGCAATTTATCGGCAAGGATGATAAAGACTTTACCACCTACAGCGCAGCGATTGCCTGTAGTTATCTGGAAGAATAATGCCAAAGAGGAGGAAGAAAAAGACTATGGCAAAAAAGAAATTGGTACGCAAAACGCACGTTGTGCCGTTTGTCAACGTAGGAACCGACAGCGCACCCGATTGGCGGCGTATTGAAAAATCAAAGACGTTCACCCTTTCGACCAATCCGCAGGTAAAAACCTACGATTACATTTCAAGTGATATACCGGAAGAAGAAATCACCGGATATCAACCGAGCCTTGCGCAGAGTATCACCATGTGGAAAAACTCCGATGACTATGAAGAGTTTTTCGGTATGCTCTTTAAGTTGCCGACGGGTGAAAATGCACACCGCGATGTAATGGTTGCTTTTTACCAAGAAAAGGGAAAGAATGGCAGCGATGATGTGTACAAGGCATGGAAGGTTGACGCCTTGGTAAAAATCAGCCAGATGGATACGGTAGACGAAAGCATCAATTTTGACCTTTCGTTCAATAAAATCGTTATCGGCGCTCTTTCCTTTGCAAGCGGCAAGCCCGAATTTATTAAGGGAGAGTGGACAGGCGATACGTTCACCCCTGCAACATAAGGGCGTTTAGTGATCGATTTAACCAAAGCAAAGCTCCCCGAAGCGATAGAAGTTTCGGGGGCTTTTTACCGCATTCATACCGATTTCCGCTATTTTATCCGTTTGGAACAGGTGCTTAACGAAAAAGGCACAAAGCCGAGCGACTGCGATTTTATGTTTATTCAAGAGTTGCCCCCCGATAAAATAGCCGGCATAAAGGCGCTCGTTGCTTTTATGAACCCGCCGCACACTTTACCCCGCAAGAGTAAGCGCGAGGATGCAGGCGCGCCGGTACTCGACTACACCCTTGACGCCGATTTAATTTATGCCGCCTTTATGCAGCAGTATCATATCGATTTAAGTACCGCGATTCTCCATTGGCACTGTTTCAGCGCACTGCTCGCAGGTTTGCGAGACACCAAGTTAAATGATGTTATCGGTTTTAGACTCTGGGAAAACACGAGCGGTAAAAAAGACGAATACACCCGCGCAATGCAAAAGCTCCACGACGCATGGGAAATTGAAGTAAAAGATGAAGCAGAAGATGCCGCCCTTGCCGAGTTTGAAGCAAGGCTGAACGGCTTGCGGAAAAAGAAAAAAGGAACTATTAAATGAAGCCACTCAAATGGTGTGTCTTCATTTAATTGTCGAGTTTGCCATTCGGCAAACGTCGCAGATTATATGTGCGCTTTTCGCGCACTAATTGAACACCTTCCAAAGTTTACACTTTGTTCAGTTGTTCAATTTTAAGGAAAAAGATAATGCCCGATAACAGCGTAGAAATTGATGGTAAAATGACAACCGAAGGCGTTGAAAAAGGCGTCAAAAAAATCAATCAAGAAATAAGAAGTATTGAAAAAGAAGCGGAAAAGACGACGAAAAAAACGGCGGGAAACTTTAAAAAACTTGATGCCGTTATGCAGGAAGCGTCAAGCACCGCTTCTAGTTTCGCTAACAAAATAAAAGACACGGCGTCATCTAACGGGCTATACGTCGCCGCGGCCGTCGGGGCAATCGCCGCAACAAAGAAAATCGGCGAGGTGATGCGGGAATGTACCGACGCATTCCATGTACAAGAAGATGCCGAAAACGCCTTAGCGATTGCCGCACGGAATAACCCGTATTTAGACGGGCAAGCAGTCGCAGGATTAAAAGCATTCGCAAGCGAATTGCAATCGGTGAGCGAAATTGGAGACGAGGTAAGCCTTAAGCTGATGGCACAGCTCGCGGCAACAGGGCGCACGGAATCGCAAATCCGCGACATTATGAAGGCCGCCGCAGACTACGCAGCAGGAACCGGCACTGATATACAAAGCGCGGTACAAACCTTAAATGCCACTTTTTCAGGGCAGGCCGGAGCCCTTGGAAGACAGATTGAAGGTATAAAAAATCTTACAGACGAACAACTTAAAAACGGAGACGCGGTAAAACTCATCTCCAAACATTATAACGGACTCGCCTCTGAACTTGCCAATGTAAAAGAACAGGCAGAAAATGCAAAGGGCGATTTTAAAGAGATGATAGGTGCCCTTATCGCTCCAGCCGTTGATTTATGGGATCGATTCTGGAAAGGGTTTTATGAAAAAGGCACCGCCGCGATGAAGTGGCTTAAAAAACGGCTTGACTTTATCAATACTGATAACGATGCTTTTTTGCATAATATGCTTGAGCGGATGGACTATGACCCTGTAAAGGAAGCAGAAAAGCAACGAAAGCGGGATATGTACAAACCAGATCCCAATGATGCGCTTGACAGCGGAGCGGCGGCATATAAAGCGGTTGAAAAATGGTATGAAAAAGCGACACCGACAAAAAGGCTCGAAGATTCTTCTATTGAAGAGCTTGAAAAAATAATCGAGCAGCTACAGTTAAAAATAGAGCTTGCGGGGAAGTTGGGAGAAAAAGAGGAAGAACTTTTAGAAAAATCGACGGCACTTTTAGCACAAAAAGAAAAAGCCGAAAAAGACAGAATTGCAACCGAAAACGCCGCGGCAAAAGCAGCAGAAGATCAAGCGAAAGCACAAAAGACCGCCGACGATTACGCAGCGGCAAGCAATAAGCAGCTTGAAAATAACATTAAAGCCCTTGAGCTTGAAGCAAAGGCAAAGGGTGAGAACGTCAAGGCGCAAGACCTTTTCAATGTCTATCTGAAATCCTATATCGACTTACTCACAAACACGGAAGGGAAAATCAAAGAGAGTTATCCTGTTGCACAAAAGCGATTAGAGCAGGTAAAAAAGGCGAAGGCTGCTGTTGATGCGCAAACGGATGCAGAGAAAAAATTAAAGGCTGCGATTGAAGCAACCCATGCGGTAATGAACACCCTCAAAGACATGAAAATAGCACCGACGCCGCTAGAGGGGTTCGACGAGCAGCTTGCGCAATATAAAAAGTTGCAAGATAAAATAAAGGGCTTAGATGATGCGACCATAGAAAAAGCGCAGGAAGGAAACGATACAAAATATACGAAGGAACAGCTATTAGAGCAGTTGAAAGAAAAAGAGATTGCCCTTGAAAAAGAAAAGATACGGACAATCGCTGGGATAAGAAAAAGTGAGTTTGATGAGTATAAAGCACAGCAAGAGCAGCGGCTAAAATTGAAAGAAGCAATCGATGCAAGCGAGGTTTTAAGCAAAGAGGAAAAGGAAAAAGCCAAGGACGAGATAGACGAAAAGTATGCGCAAGCAAAAATAGAGCGCGCCCGCACCGTTATGGAGCAAGTCAATCAGTACACACTGCAAGCCCTGCAGGTTGCGCAAGATGCCGCAAAGCTGATGCTTGAATCCATTCAGAATGAGCAAAAGCTAGAACTTGCAGCCCTCGACGAAAAGTATGAAAAAGGCGAAATGTCCGAAACCGAGTACACCGCGAAGATGAAAGAGATAAAAAAGAAAGCGGCACAAGAAGAATACAAAGTTAAGATGTTTCAATGGACGGCTTCTATGCTTGCCGCCGTCGCAAATATTGCCGAGGGGGTAAGTAAAACCATTGCGCTCGGCTTTCCTATCGGGCTTGCCACCGCTCCGATTGTTGCAGCGGCCGGCGCGGTACAAATTGCTTCTATCGTCGCAAGTAAGCCGATACCTCCGAATTTTGCACACGGCGGTATAGTGGGAGGCTCGAGCTATTACGGAGACAACGTCAACGCGAATGTTAATTCAGGCGAGATGATTACAAACTTTCCGCAGCAGAAACGATTATGGGCAATGCTCAACGGAGAGAGGCAATATAAACCCTCTTTCCCTATCACCGTCAACAATACGCAGTCAAACCGTGTCAGCGCGTATGCTCAAGAGCGTAATGGCGAAGTGTTTATAGAAATTATCGATAAGCATATCAATAAAGGCTTTGCAGACGGCACGTATGATAAAGGCTTTGCCGGTATGCAAGGACGAAACGCGGGGGTAAATATCCAATGATAACCTTTCCCTTTTCCATTACGAAACTATACGGCGTTCAAACCGGATACGTCGATAATGCCGTAAAGCAGCAATATGATTCAGGGCGCGTTGTCGCATGGCAAAAAAATACAGTGGTAAAGCGCAAGTATGCAGTATCCTGCTCCGTAACACGGGCGCAGGCTCAAATTTTTGACGAATGGTACACCAAAACCCTCAGGGGTAACGGCCAACCCTTTAGCGCCCCAAATCTCGAAGGATCGGGAGTGCAAACAGTATACCGGATGGATAGCCCGCCGACGATTGAGGGGCAAGCGTATAAAACAATATCGATGGAATGGATAGAAGTATGACAAAGGCTGAACTTTTTCAATCACTCTCCTCCGGCGGTGCGTATGCCCTGCCGTATTTAATTACAATCCACCATCCGAACGTCGGGACGGCGCACTATATCAATAATAACGAGGACGTAACCTATCACGGGATAACGTATGAAGCAAGCGCCTTTAAATATACCCGCCCTAAAACAGTCGGCGGCGTCCTGCAGAACGGAACCCTTGAAATTACCGGCGTT